>NZ_PIZH01000811.1 GCF_002835825.1 Methanoregula sp.
TGTGAATACTATCCTGAATTTGAAAAAGTAAAAATTTTCTATCCGGATATTGCTCCGAAAGGATACTTCACTCTTGATGAAATTGGTAATTACTATTGCGCAAATACGGGTTACTTCATCGTCAACAATCAAAAATACTTATTGGGAATTTTAAATTCTCGATTGATTACATTTTATTATAGCCAATTAGCAGCCCTCCTCCGTGGGGGCTATTTACGATTCTTCACACAAGACCTTGCCAAGATCCCCATCCGCACCATCAACTTCTCCGACCCCGCTGACAAATCCCGGCACGACCGCATGGTTCAGCTCGTCACAATTATGCTCGACCTCAATAAGAAGTTGCAGGACGCCCGCGTCGATCACGACAAGACGCTGCTCCAGCGGCAGATTGAGGCAACGGATGGGGCGATCGATGCGCTGGTGTACGAGCTGTACGGGCTGACGGCTGAGGAGATCAAGATCGTAGAAGGACGGCTTTGAAACTCACTCACTCCCCCCCTTTTGCATAATAATCGGACCACTCCTCTTGTCGAGCAGCACGAGATCGTCCGGCGTGTTGGTTTGCTGTTCGAGCGTGCGGATGCCATTGATCGCGAGGTTGCTGCGGCGGGCCGGCAGTGCGAGATGCTCGTCCGGGGTGACGGCTTGAGAAGAACGCAGGGGCGTTCTTCGAGGGATGATGCAGGCGGTGCTGGCGCAGGCGTTTGCCGGGAAGTTATAACACTCTGTGAAAAAGAAGAAAGTAATCCCCTGCCAATCACGCCGCCGCAATCCCCGCCGTCTCCCGGATATACTTCAGCAGCCGGTCGCGGTTCCCCGGGAGATTCGAGAACCCTTTCTCGCAGATGTCGGTGAACTTCGCAAGGGTCTTCCGGTTTAGCTCCTCCTGGTTCTCGAAGATGCCGATGGAATGGAACTTCAGCCCCCACTTCTCGAACATCAGGAGGTTGATCATTGCTTCCTTGACCCGGTCGTCATTGGTCATGGCATAGATGAAGAC
>NZ_PIZH01000812.1 GCF_002835825.1 Methanoregula sp.
CTTCCGGTCTGCATTCCGGGTGAATCTTGTTTTATTTGTTGAATCTTCTCTGTGAGTTCCGTTGAATTCAGCATAGTGGAAATCCCCAATGGATTGTCTCTTGCTTACCTTCCCGGGGGAAAAACTCTGGCAGATACTGCCTATATCAAAATGTTTATGCATTCACAATTGTTATTTATTTGGTCAGGATTCCCTCGGTTGAACGTGCGATACTGCTGGTATGGCGTTGCTTGATATCCAGTGCATATCAGCGCGTCCGGTTTCCGACAACAGTTCACGTGAAGGGCCCGGGAACATTTTACCAAGGCAGTGACGGTTATGAAATCATCTTCTGTTAGTGACGAACATATCATCGAGGCGATTGGCCGGTCCCGGATCGTTATCCGGGATGGTGTTATCGTGGAGATCGGCGAAGCACAGGTCAGGAAATGCCCGCTGGCAAAACGGTTTGCATACACGGTGCCGGTGATTACCATAGATGCAGTGAAGGCAAACATCGAACACCGGATAAAGGCATTCGGCATGTGCACACCCGACCGTGATGTCATCGATACCCGCGAGTTCGTGGGATTCGGAGCAACAGAATTGCTCAGTTTCGCGTCTCGTGCGGGTCTGATCGATGCAGCAGTGCTGTCATGCGATGGTGCCGGAACAGTTATTGTGAAGGACCCTGCCCTGATCCAGGGTATCGGGGGAAGGATGTCGGGCCTTGTCTCGACGAGTCCGATCGCGAAGGTCATCCGGCGCATCGAGAAACATGGCGGTATAGTTGTGGATAAGAAGCATGCGTCGCTCGACCAGTTCGCCGGTGTGGAATGGGCATATGACGTGGGGTATACGAAGGTCGCCGTGACTGTTGCACGCCCCGAGGTGGCAGTGAAGATCCGGATTGCGTTCCCTGACACGCTCATCTTTGGTGTCCATGTCACCGGTCTCACCCGTGAAGAAGCTGAGTCCATGGTGGCCGCTGCAGACCTGATGACCTCCTGTGCATCCGGGAC
>NZ_PIZH01000813.1 GCF_002835825.1 Methanoregula sp.
CTGCAGGAGGCTCCGCTTTCTCTCTCTCGCAGCCTCCTTTTCGGCCGGGTTGGTATGGACGGCCCGGTCGTACATGGCGTTTGCCGCGTCAAACATGCCAAGGTGGGCATAACAGTCCCCCATCTCGTACAGTGCTTTTGTATAAGTCGGCGCGATGATGAGTGCCTGCCGGTAATAGTTCAGGGCTGATGTGTCGTTGCCCAGCTTTGCCATCTCGCGACCTTTGCGGAGCAGGTATTGTGCCTCGATGGGAATGCCCCTGCAGTAGAGCCATTCCATGGTAGTCTGACCTCCCGGGCCGGAACCGGAAACACGGTTGACAAGAAGATCACTCTATCGCTCCGATCGTATAAAACTTGCCCCATGAACCCGCGAACCTGAATGGCCACCCTCCTCTTCGAACCGCACCATGGGAACGACCGGTCCCTCTCCTTCAGCTCCCATTCCTCATCTCCGGTTGTTCATCCGTCCGGAACCGGAATTTCCCCTCCTGTACCAGCATCCCGGACCGGGCGCGTTTTGCGAAGATGCCGGTCCCGCGGATGATCATACCGTTGATTGCAGGGATCTCGCGGATCATGAAGAAGCCCGGGCCAATGCTCCTTAAAAATCCCCGACAATGAATCGCTGTCGCAAGCTTCGAGCTTCTCATAGTTGGCAAGGATGATAGACGACACGACGTGGGTAAGGACGATCCTGATGAGTGCGAAGATCGCCATGATGCCGATATGCGCCTCGGTGCGGATATCCACAACCCCGGCTCCTGCGGTGCGCATTCGTTCATGAACCCGATACTCCTGCGACAATTCTCCATTTCTGTGACAACCATCAATACTCTCACGATACAACTCAGGCGGCATACGTTTCGGCCAAGGTCGAAAACCCCCTCCTGATCGCTTAAGACCTCCGGCCCCCTCATCTATATACACCAGATGATCGATTACTCCACCCTCCCCCATGCCCCCGGCTGCTACCTCTTCTCGGATAATGAGGGTAGGAT
>NZ_PIZH01000814.1 GCF_002835825.1 Methanoregula sp.
GACCATGGTAGCTCGGGTCCGGCTCGGTGAACTCGGGAAACTTCCCGTTGTTCCACGAAAATTTTCCGGAATCGACAATAACCCCACCGAGCGAGTTCCCGTGGCCCCCGATATACTTGGTGGCAGAGTGGACTACGATATCCGCACCAAACTCGATGGGGCGGACAAGCCCGACACCGGTCGTGTTGTCCACGATGAGCGGGATACCGGCATCGTGGGCGATCTTCGCGATCTTCTCAAAGTCCACAACATCCAGTTTCGGGTTGCCGATTGTCTCGGCATAGATCGCTTTGGTCTTTTGCGTGATCGCCGCTTTGAACGCCTCCGGGTTCGTTGAGTCAACGAATACCACATGCCGCCCGAACTTCGGGAGCGTGTAGTGGAAGAACTCATAGGTGCCACCGTACAGGTTGTCGGCCGAAACGATCTCATCACCGGGACGGGTGATGTTCAGGATCGCATACGTGATGGCTGCGGCTCCTGACGCGGTGGCGATTGCACCGGTTCCTCCTTCGATAGCAGCGATCCGCTTCTCGAAAACGTCCGTGGTCGGGTTCATGAGCCGGGTGTAGATGTTCCCGAGCTCTTTGAGCCCGAACAGATTGGCTGCGTGTTCCGTATTTTTGAACACGTACGACGATGTCTGGTAGAGCGGTACAACCCGTGACCCGGTTGTCGGATCGGGTACCTGCCCGGCATGGAGGGAGGTTGTTCCAAGATGGAATTTCTTTGTTGTCATGATGGTTCCTCATTTGGTTTCGTATCGGGATTTTCCTTGAATTTTTCTCGGGTTATTTTTCCACGGCAAGGCCGTGTTTTTCTGCAACTTCACAGAAGGCATCCGCAAGGTAGCGGACTTTCTTATCCGAGAGGCCGTAGGTGTTCAGTTTCCAGGTCCGGGTTGCGCCGGCGAATTCGCCAACGATCCCCCGGGACGAGAGCTCGTCACTGAGGTCAAACCCCCGGCGCTTGTGCGTCTGGGCTACCGTGTCGAAGCTGC
>NZ_PIZH01000042.1 GCF_002835825.1 Methanoregula sp.
CCCGGACATGGACATGAGTTGATGTGTCATGGGCACAATAATATGCCAACACCCTTCCGGGTCCCGATTGGCTGGCCTGGTTCTCCCTGACGCAGAGCATCATTGCGTGCAGGGACAAAACGGACTTAAATACACATATCGCTAATCCCGGGCCAAAACCGGCCCGGCAGAACTGGCGGGAGTCCCGATGATCCACCGTCACGTGGTGACGGCCCCTGCTGCCCTTTGTCGGACGCGGACGGTTGTCCTGTACAAACGACAAGGAATGTTCAGCGGTATGGAAAATACGGGCCTGCAACACGGTATCCCCCATGAGCCCCGTGGAAGGCTGTTTTTCGGCCTGACGGGGGAGAAGTCCCGGGATATAATCAACGGGATGGACAGACAGGGAAACCCGGAATAACAATCCAATCAGGAGATACACCAACCATGGAAATAGAAATCATAGCCGTTGGCGGATACGACGAGGTCGGGCGGAACATGACCGCGGTCCGCTGTGGCAAGGACATTGTCATTTTCGACATGGGCCTTCGCCTGGACCAGCTGATGATCCACGAGGATGCCGAAGTCGACGAGATGCACTCCCTTGACCTGATCAAGATCCGGGCAATCCCGGACGATACCGTTCTCCAGAAGGTCGAAGGGGCCGTAAAAGCCATCGTCTGTTCGCACGGGCATCTCGACCATATCGGGGCGATCCCGAAACTCGCCCACCGGTACAAGGCACCGATCATCTCAACCCCGTACGCCACGGAACTGATCCGCCAGCAGATCGAGGGGGAGAAGAAATTCGGCGTGGCCAACCGGCTCGTCCCGCTCCGGGCAGGCCAGAAATTCACGATCTCCCCGACCCTTGTCCTGGAATTCGTGCGCACCCAGCACTCGATCATTGATACAGTGACCCCGGTCCTCCACACCCCGCACGGCGCCGTGGTGTACGCCTGCGACTTCAAGTTCGACCGGACGCCGGTCATCGGCGAGCCGCCGGACTTTGCCCGGATGCGACAGATCGGAAAGGAGGGCGTTCTCGCGCTTATTGTCGAGAGCACGTACATCCACCGCCCCGGCCGGTGCCCCAGCGAGCGGATTGCTCGTGATCTTGTCCGGGATGTCATCACCAGTTTTGAGGATGACAAAAACGGCATTGTGGTCTCAACGTTCTCGTCCCACATCTCCCGGTTGAAGACCATAGCGGAATGTGCCCATGAGATTGGGAGGAAACCGGTGTTTCTCGGGCGATCGATGGAGAAGTATTCCGTCACTGCCGAGCAGATGAAGTTCGTCTCGTTCGCGAAAACCGCGAGCGTGTACGGGAACCGGAAGACCGTTGACCGGATGATGCGCCAGATGATGAAGGATGGAAAGGACAAGTATTTGCCCATCGTCACTGGTCACCAGGGAGAGCCCGGCTCCACGCTGACGCGGATTGCCCTTGGGGAGACACCGTTCCAGATCGCAAAAGGGGACAAGGTGATCTTCTCGGCAAATATCATCCCCAACCCGATGAATGTCGGGAGCCGGTATGCCCTCACCCACCGGCTGAAGTTCGCCGGTGCACGTGTCTTTGAAGACCTGCATGTCAGCGGCCACGCGTACCGTGAGGACCACTACGAGTTCCTCCAGATCCTGAACCCCCAGCACATCATCCCGGCGCATGCGGATATCACGATGACAGCAGGATATGCGGAATTCGCCGGGGAACTCGGGTACACGGCAAACAGTACGGTCCACCCGGTCAAGAACGGGTCGCGGGTCCGGGTTCACTGACATATCGCGACAATAAGGGAAAAAACCCGGATGATGGAATCACGAGAAAGAGATTCTCCTTTCCGGTCTCGCATTTTTTAACTCGGTTGGTACCCTGACCCGGTTATCACTCAGTGTGTGCTCTGCCCTCACCTCCGTGCAATTTTCCCATACCTTCAAGAAACCCGGGAACCGATGGGTACTAGAGAACACCATGAGCGAGCCCATGGACAAGGCATCGGTCGATCGCATCAAGCAGAAAACCGCACGCCTCTCGGTCATCTCCAACTCCATCCTGGTCGTGATGAAGTTTGGTGTCGGATTTACCATCGGCTCGGTCAGCATCATCTCCGAAGCGATCCACTCCTCGATGGATCTCATTGCCGCGGTCATTGCTTTCTTCTCGGTGAAAAAATCATCCGAGCCCCCGGATGCCGGCCATGCCTTCGGGCACGGCAAGTTCGAGGATATCTCCGGCCTTGTCGAGGCCATCCTCATCTTCATTGCCGCGGTCCTCATCATCATTGAGGCAGCAAAGAAACTGCTGGGCGAACCCGTCGATCACTTCACTCCTGACCTGCTCATCCTCGGTATCGCCATCATGGGCATATCCGGCCTCGTGAACTGGTATGTTTCCAGCCGGCTCATGAAAGTGGCTAAGCAGACGGAGTCGATTGCGCTTGAGAGCGACGCCTGGCACCTCAGGACTGATGTGTACACCTCCCTCGGGGTCATGGCCGGGCTTGTCCTTATCAAGCTGACGGGTTTTCCCCTCTTTGACCCGCTCTTTGCGCTGGGGGTTGCTGTCATTATCATGAAAGCCGCGTGGGACTTAACAAAACGATCCTTCTCGGATCTCATCGACCACAGCATCCCTGAGAAGGACGAGCAGCGGATCCGGCAGATCATCTGCGAACATGCAAGCGATTATGCAGGGTTCCATGACTTAAAGACCCGCAGGTCCGGCCCCGAGATCTTTATCGAGTTCCATCTTGTGATGCCCGGTGGGATCACGGTCATTGAGTCGCACGATTTCGCCGACCACCTGGAAAATGATCTCGTGCTCGAATATCCCCGCTCAAATGTCACGATCCATATCGAGCCCTGTAGCGAAGGCAAGTGCAACCGGTGCGGGTCATTCTGTACCTTTTACAAGAAAAACGGCGGTACGGAAAAGGTAAAGAGCTGAAGAGGATATCGAAAAATCCTGCAGTTCCGAATGTCCATTCATCGGACGGGTTATCAGAGAGGGGGATTATCCGCAATCCTCTGAAGTCTTTTCCAATAATCACGGTCTCCCCTCTTCCAGGAAGAGATGTCCGTTTCATATGGTATCCGGAAACCCTGCCCCCGTTGACCGGGCGTTGTCAGAACGTCTCCCATTACGTATCGGGAAAAAATGCCAGTTTTTATAGTCAGGATCTATATAATGAAGAGTAACGGACGTGGTCATCCATACAGGACGCGTGTCTTATCATGACGGATTCAGTAAAGCAGAGAGTATATGCAATTCTGGAAAGCGGGGCTCTTGACCTCCCGGCTGGTCGTTTTGTTGCCGGTACGCTCGGCCTGTTGATCTTCCTTAATGTCATTGCCGCAGTCCTTGAGACCGATGCGCAGGTATTCCAGAGCTACACTCATCTCTTCGATGTATTCGCACTCATCTCCGTGATGATATTTGCCTTGGAGTATCTCGTGCGGGTCTGGTGCTGCACGGAAAATCCGCTTTACCGGGACCCGGTACGGGGACGGCTGAAGTATATGGCAACCCCGGTTGCCCTGGTCGATCTTTTCGTGATCCTGCCATTTCTCCTCCTCCCGTTCATCGTGATGAACCCAGAAACCCTCGCATTCATCCGGTTCTTCCGCATCTTCTGGATCCTGAAGATAAGCCATTACTCCCGTGCCCTCAGGACATTCGGCCGTGTCTTTTCAGCAAAACGCGGGGAGATCTTTGTCGCCTTTTTTGTCATGTTCGTCCTCCTCATTCTCGGTTCTGCCCTGATCTATTTTGCAGAACACGATACCCAGCCGCAGAAATTCTCGAGTGTCCTTGCATCGATGTGGTGGTGGATCGAGACAATGGCAACGGTCGGGTACGGTGCCATGATCCCTGTAACGTGTATCGGTAAGCTCACCGCCGGGATGGAGGCGCGTCTGTGCGCTGGCCTCTTTGCGCCTCCGTCTGGGTGTTTTGCATCAGGATTTGTCGAGGAGATAAACCGGAAAAAGAAGGAAGCTGCATCCTTTCCCTGTCCCCACTGCGGAAAGACCATTACCCGTGAACCGGAAAGAAAAGATCCCTGACATTATTGGTATTCGGTAACGCGACAGAAGACCGGGTAGTTCACCAGGAACGACTCTTCACGATCGGGAACAGATTATTGCCGTATCGCTGGATTTATCTGATCGCACCGATATGGTGTAGTTAACGCCATCCCCGAATGGATGGAGGTCATGATCATGGCAACAGGTGTCAAGATACCCATCAATTACGCACAGGCAGCCGAATCGTTAAGGACCCTCCTGAAGCTGAAAGGCTCCCCGGTTGCGTTCCGGTTCGCGACAAAGAAAGAGGAGATCCCTGCCGGCATGGAGAAGCTCGACAAGACAATCCGGCACTGCTCCATGGTCGGGCTTGCCCGGAACGAGGGAAAAATCTTCTATTCAACGGTGGAAAACCACGAGTGCAATGGCGGTGCCTGGTCGCTGGGCTTAAAGGAGCTTACCGAGACCTTAAAGACCGGCGACTTCTACTTCAAGCTGGGAAAGTTCGAGAGTTCGGCTGCCTGCAAGCGGACCATCGACCGGGTCGCCCATTTGAACCCGGGCGATACCTATGCCACGATGTATGCCCCCCTGGAGAAAGCACCGTTCGACCCGCAGGTCGTTATTGTTGTGGCAAGTCCCTGGGCCATGCTCAAGCTCTCGCAGAGCACCCTCTTCCGGGTCGGCGGGAGGATCCATGCAGAGTTTGCCGGCATCCAGTCGGTCTGTGCCGATTCCTGTGCCCAGACTTACCTGAACGGGAAGGTTAACTTCTCGCTGGGATGCGATGGCTCGCGGAAGTTCTCCGGCATCTAGGACGGCGAGATGGTGATGGGCATCCCGGCCGAGATCCTGCCCGAGCTTATTGAAGCGCTGAACATTGTTGCTGCTGCTCCAGGGTCAAAACCCGGTGCGAAATAACTTTTTTCGCTGTCGAAATTCTTTGAGTAATTGATGGGGGCTGATGCCCCCATACCTCCGATTAAGATGAACGGCCGCCGCCCCGAAGGGCGCCCCGCGGCGGCATCAAATTCGTTTTTGTTAAAACAATTCTTTGCTGGAGTATCCCCGTTCTTGTAATTCGGAGGCATCGTCTGCGCCCCCGCCCCCTTGGGGGTGCTTCGTTCCGAGGGAATGAAGCAGAGGGATTTTGCAAAATCCCTCTTGTTGAGGGTCATCAGACCCGAGACACGAGAAGAACGCTTCAGCGTTCAGGATAAGGGCAATGCCCTTCTCCTGCCGCAGGTCTGATAACCTGCGGCATTCTCATCCTCCTGGTTTTTCAAACCAGTCGGAGGCGCAAGGGGGGCAATGACATAGGGATATGTTTTCTACAGAGCAATTTTTTCACACACATCCCCGTTATCGGGCGGGATGATCCGCAAAAAAAGATCAGATGAGTTTCGAACCGGCAGTGGGCCCGGGTTTGCATTCGAAGACTTCCGTGATCTTCACGATGACCAGCGACCGTGCAGGGAGTTCGGGGCGTTTCCGGTTGATGTCGGCCTTCATCTCCTCGTACTCCTTGCCGCTGTTCTTGATCGCGGCAACTCCCTTGATCTGGAAACAGCCCTTGATCTCTGGCCCCCATATATATATCGCAACTTTCGGGTTGGTGCGTATGTTGGTCATGCTCTTGTTCATGAAGTTGTCCGTGATCCAGATGGTCTCATCATCGTGAAGGGAGACCATTGCAAGGGGGACCACGTTCGGGGTGCCGTCCTTCGATGCCGTTGCCACCGGGAAGACCTTCATCTTCAAGAATGCCTCTTTCATATCTGCGTTCAGCTTCACCATGGTGCTTTCACCTGTTTTTCCCAAGGATTCGTAAAATCATATACTTTGTGCATTATATCCGGCACGGGGCCGGCCGGCACCTGCACCCTGCCTGCCACAGGTTGATATGCTGCCGGAGCAAGACCGGTGGAGTGATGATTATGCAGGCAAACCCGATGGAAGTTTTTAAGAATGAGGCGCCAGAAGTGGCAGAAGCGTTCAACGGCCTGATCAACGCCCTTGTTGCATCGAAAGGGCTCGACCAGAAGACAAAACAGCTTATCTACATCGCGATGAAGGCCTCGATGGGCGACCAGATGGCCGTGAAAGCCCATGTACCGATGGCAAAGGCTGCCGGGGCCACGAAGGAAGAAGTGGTGGACGCTATCCTCATGACGCTCACGGTCTCCGGTGTCCGCGGGGTTGTCACCTGCCTGCCGGGTGCGGTGGAGCAGTTCGAATAATCCCTCTTTTCCAGGATTACTTCCCCTATCGCTTCTCTTATCTCCTGTTGCGTTCCACTGATGAGTGTGATGCTGGAGCCGCCGGTCAAGAAAGTGCTGTACTGGTGCGACGAGTGCAACGTGCCGCTCATCGCAAAGACCTGTGCCTGCGGCCGGGAGGGGAGGAGGATCGAGCTCCTCCAGCCCTATGAGCTCCGCCCCGCCCTCTCCGCTGACCATGCGCTGATCCTGCGGCTCGTGCAGGAACAGTTCGGCGACGTTCCTGTGGCGAAGGTAATCCTCCTGAACAAGACCGGGGGTGTCGACCGGGCCGACCTCGTGCTCATGCACGGGGAGCGGTTCGGCTGGCTCACGTTCGACCCGGTGAAGCGGAAGTTCGTCTTCGATCTCGCCCCAGAAGCCCTACCGTTCATTCTCCGTTACGCGACAAAAGGCGTTCTTGACCTGGAGACCATAACCGATATCCGGAAAGAGCAGGGGAGGGTTGGCGGGAAGCGTCTCGCCCTGACAAAGCCGGTCAGAAACGGGTCCGTGATCGTAAAATACCGGGGAAAGTACGGAACCGGCGTGGTAAAAGACGGGTCCATCAAGGTAAAGGAGCTTTCTGCCGTTGAGCCCCGCACCCGCCCTGACCCCGGCTGGGATGTGGCGATCGAAAAGAACCGGTACCACCTCAAGAACCTGGAGCGGAACGCCGTACGGGCAATAAAACACCACATTTCTGACCGTCCCACCGCGAATGTCTCCTTCTCCGGTGGCAAGGACAGCACCGCCGTGCTCCACCTTGCACGGAAAGCGGGGGTGGAGAAGGCGTTCTTCATCGACACCGGCCTCGAGTTCCCCGAGACGATCGCGTTCGTGAAGTCGCAGGGTGTCGAGATTGTCGGGGGTGCAGGCGACTTCTGGCAGGCCGTGGAGAAGGCCGGGCCACCAGGGAAGGACAACCGGTGGTGCTGCAAGTTCCAGAAGCTGCGGCCGCTCAAACTTTACCTTGCGAAGGTCGGTCCCTGTGTAACAATCCAGGGCAACCGGTGGTACGAGTCATGGAACCGGGCAAGCCTTGAGGAGACGAGCCAGAACCCCGACAACCCGCTCCAGCTCAATGTCTCGCCCATCCGCAACTGGCGGGCCCTCGAGGTCTTCCTCTACCTCTGGTGGCAGAAGGCGGCAATGAACCCGCTCTACGAACAGGGGATCGAGCGGATCGGCTGCTACCTCTGCCCGGCCATGCTGGAGAGCGAGTACGAGCAGATCCGGGCCACCCACTCGGAGTACGCAAAGCGCTGGGACGACTTCGTTGAGCGCTGGGCGGCAAAGAAAGGGCTGCCGGAGGAGTACTGCCAGTGGGGCCTCTGGCGCTGGAGAGCGCTCCCGAAGAAGATGCGGGAACTCTGCCGGGAGAAGGGAATTGCGGTGAACGAAGACTTCACCCTGAAACAGACCGAACCCCGAAAGAGGGCTGATGAAATGGTTGATATCGGGAGAGAGAGAACGATGAAGACAGCAATGCAGGAAAAGCCCGGGGATGACCTCGACGTTAAGGAGATAAGGAAAGACTTCCCGATCGTTTCCGAGATCGTGTACTTCGACAATGCGGCAACAAGCCTCTCCCCTGAGCCGGTCATCCAGTCGCTTGTAGAGTTCGAGCGCAATTACCGGGCCAATGTCGGCCGCGGCGTCCACCGCCTCACCCAGATCGCATCCCAGCGGTACTGGCACGCCCATGAGAAAGTGGCAGATTTCATCGGTGCAAAAGGAGGCGTTACCGTCTTCACCAAAAGTTCCACCGAGTCAATCAACATGGTGGCGCAGGGGCTCCCCTGGAAATCGGGCGATCGCGTGCTCACTACCGTTCTCGAACACCACGCAAACCTCCTGCCCTGGTACCGGCTGAAAGAACGGGGAGTTGCTGTTGACTTCGCGGACATCCGCGACGACTACACGTTCGACCTTGCAGCATTCGAGGCTGCCATCACGGACAAAACGCGGCTTGTCGCGATCACCCATGCCTCAAACGTTCTGGGGATCATCACCCCTCTGCAGGAGATCGCGAAGATCTGCCATGGCCATGGGGCCCTCCTCCTTGTGGACATGGCGCAGGGCGTCCCGCAAATGCCCGTCGACATAATGGCGCTCGGCTGCGACTTTGCGGTTTTCTCCGGACACAAGATGCTCGGCCCCACCGGCACGGGCGTTCTCTGGATGAAGGAATCGGTTATCGAGCCGCTTCTTTTAGGTGGTGGGATCGTGGAGTCCGTCACGCGTTCGGGATATACGCTTGTCGACGGATACCAGCGGTACGAGGCCGGGACCGGCAACATTGCCGGGGGGATTGGTCTCGGGGTGGCGGTTGACTACCTCTCCCGGCTCGGCATGGACCGGGTGCGGAGGCACGAGATGGCACTCACAACGCGGGTGATCGACGGCCTTAAGAAAATGCCAGGGGTAATGGTCTATGCTCCTGAATCTCCTGACAAGCGGGTGGGTGTAGTATCGTTCATGGTCGAAGGGCTGCATCCCCATGAGGTGGCCCAGCGCCTTGACGAGATGGCCGATATCATGGTCCGTTCCGGGCACCACTGCTGCATGCCCCTCATGGAAAGGCTGGGGCTCCCGAACGGGACGGTCCGCGCGAGCCTTGGGCTGTACAATACTATCGAAGAAGCGGATCTCTTCCTTGCAACGATGGAAGAGATCACCCGGTAACTCCCTCTACGCATATCCTTTTTTGTGGAGCATTCCTTGTCATTCCCCTATGAAAGATATTTATCATGATTTAATATGTAAGAATTACCAAACATCTTCACGCAACCGGGCCCTGCGGCCCAGCCGGATGTGATATCCCATGAAGAAACAGCAGATCGCCGACATTTTTGCCCGTGTGCGGGAGAAACGCCCGCTTGTCCACCATATCACGAACTACGTGACAGTCAATGACTGTGCAAACATCACGCTCGCTGCCGGGGGTGCCCCGGTCATGGCCGATGCCGTGGAGGAAGTAGAGGAGATGGCAGCGATAGCAAACGCCCTTGTCCTCAACATCGGGACACTCAACAGGGTACAGGTCGAATCCATGGAACTGGCCGGCAGTATGGCGAACGAGCGGAAGATTCCGGTTATCCTCGATCCGGTGGGGGCCGGCGCAACGCAGTAC
>NZ_PIZH01000043.1 GCF_002835825.1 Methanoregula sp.
CCTTAACAAGGTTCATCTCGCTCGCCGCACGCCGCGGCGGCCAGAACATCCTCTCGGTGGGCCGGGTCCAGACCCCGACCCTCAGCATGATCGTTGACCGGGAGAAAGAGATCGAGGCGTTCGTGCCCGAGACATACTGGCAGCTTGCCCTCGAATTCGAGAAGCGGGGCGAGGTGATCGAAGCACGGCATACCAATGGCCGGTTCCACGAGAAAGCCATTGCCGAACAGGCCCGCAACCGGACACAGTCGCCCCTTGTCGTAAAGGAGGTCAGGACCGGGACCAAGCAGGACCGGGCCCCCTCCCCGTTCGACACCACGACGTATATCGTTGCAGCGGCCCGGCTCGGGTTCTCTGCGGCAAACGCGATGCGGATTGCAGAAGACCTGTACATGAACGGTTTCATCTCGTACCCGAGAACCGACAACACCGTCTATCCCCCGTCGCTGGATATCAACGGGATCCTGACTGCCCTCAAGGCATCTCCATTTAAGAAAGATGTTGAATGGGTTATGGCCCACCGGCGGCCGACCCCGACGCGGGGCAAGAAATCTTCGACCGACCACCCGCCAATCCATCCCACCGGCCCTGCAACGAAGGAAATGCTCGGCGACGATGCATTCCGGGTGTACGAGCTCGTGCTCCGGCGGTTCCTTGCCACCCTTGCGCCGGACGCCCAGTGGAAGACCTTAAAGGTCCTCTTCGATGCAAACAGCGAGGAATACACCACGACCGGGGGGCAGCTCATGGAACAGGGCTGGCACGCAGTCTACCCGTTCTCGGAAGCCCGTGAGACGCTCCTCCCCGAGTTCACGACAGGTGAGAAACTTCCCATCAAAAAAGTCACTCTTGACGAGAAAGAGACACTGCCGCCGGCACGGTACACCCAGAGCAAACTCATCCAGCGGATGGAAGAACTGGGTCTTGGGACAAAGAGCACGCGGCACGAGGTCATCGCAAAGCTGGTCTCCCGGAAATACGTGGAAGGAGCGCCCCTCCGGCCCACGCTGGTCGGGAGAGTGGTCACCGAATCGCTCGAACAGCACGCCGACACCATCACCAAACCGGATATGACCCGGACGCTCGAATCCCACATGCAGCTGATCAAGCAGACCCAGCGGACACGCGAGGACGTTGTCAAAGAATCCCGTGAAATGCTGCACCGTGCTTTCGACCAGCTCGAAACCAACGAGCAGGTAATCGGCGATGATATCCGGAACCGGACCGCCGAGGAGATGAACCTCGGGAAATGCCCGGTGTGCGGCGGGACGCTTGCCATCAAGCACCTCCGCGGCAATACGCAATTCATCGGCTGTTCCCGGTACCCGGACTGCAGCTTCAACATCGGCCTGCCCACGGCACAGTGGGGATTTGCTATCAGGACCGATGAGAAATGCGAAAAGCACACCCTGAACTTTGTCCGGCTCGTGCGGAAGGGGGCCCGCCCCTGGGATATCGGGTTCCCGCTCTGCCACCAGATCAATTCCAACCGTGAGTCCCTCGAAGAGATTCCCTCTGCCGACAAGGAACTGGTCGACCGGATCCAGGCAAGCCATATCTACACGGTCGCCGAGCTGGCGCACAGCACCCCCGAGGATCTTGTAAAGAAACTTGGCGTTCCCCTTGAAAAAGCCACAGAACTGACCCGCGATGCGGTGATCGTACTCGAAAAACTCCGTCGCCGCTCGGAGTGCCGCAAGTTCATGCGGGACCGGCTCATCCCCCGGAAAGGGCGGAGTTCTGCAAAGATCCTTGCAGCGCTCAAGGATGCGGGGATAACGGACCTCTCGCTCCTTGCAAAGGCCGACCCGGCTACCCTGAAGAAAGCCGGAGTCAGCGACGCGGAGACGGAACAGCTGCTCTCCGATGCAAAGATCGTGTACCACAGCCAGGTTTTAAAGGAGATCGGCATTCCGGCCGTAAGCCTGAAGAAGTATATTACTGCGGGGGTCGTAGAGCCGGAAGCGTTCTGTGCGCTCTCATCTGCCGCCCTCAGCGAGAAGACGGGCATGTCCCTGTCGACCGTCCAGAAGCATGTTGACAAGGTCTGCACCTACTTACAAAAACCGGTCCCGAAGAAATTCTCAAAACTCCAGATCGAGCGCGGGAAGAAACAACTCCTCGCAGTGAGCGGGCTTTCCACGCCCCAGGTGGAAAAACTGTTCAAAGCCGGGATTGTCGATGGTGACGCACTCCTTGCCGCCGATCCGGTCTCCGTTGCGGCTGCTGCGGGAATCCCTGAGCAGAAGATCCGCGATTACCAGAAGGTCCTCAAAAGAAAGAAAGACACCGCCATCATTCAGCTATAGGCGGATTACTTTTTTTTCAGCGCCAGTTCAATTCCCACCCGCAGGTCATTGTCCTCAAACGGTTTGACAATGAACCCGTCCGGTTGTGTGGCCTTTGCACGGTCAAGGGTAGAGCCGTCGGAATGGGATGTGACATAGACAACCGGGATGGAGAATTGCTTTTTTATCCTTTTTGCCGTCTCTATCCCGTCCATCTCTCCCTGGATATTGATGTCCATAAGGACAAGGTCCGGCCGGGTCTTCGCCACAAGATCCATGGCCTCCGCACCCGAAACCGCTCTCCCGGCCACCTCGTAGCCCAGGTTCTTCAACCGCCAGTCCTCGACCTTTGCAATGATGTCGTCATCCTCGACAAGGAGAATCTTTTTAGGTGTCAATGCAGTATCCTCCACTTCACGTTCCCGGTTTGGCGCTCCTAATGATTACGCTTTCTCCTCTTTTTTCACAAACCGCCAGGTTCCATTCGGGATGATGAGTTCAAACCGGGCTCCTTTCCCATAAACCCCGGTCTCGCGGATCGAGATGCCCGTGATCCTGAGGATCTCACGGGCCAGGAAAAGTCCCATGCCGGTATTTCTTCCTACCCCGCGTTCAAATATCCTGATTTTGGCATTGTCGGGAATCCCGGCACCACCATCCTCGCAGATAAGGGTCAGCCCCATATCGGAGATCTGGTAATAAAACCGTATGATCGTGACATGCTCGCCATAGCGCACCGCATTGTCCACAAGGTTATAGAAGACCTTCTCCAGCAGGGGATCGGCAAAGATCTCCGTCTCCTCAAGTTCTACATTGATCGAGATACCGGGGCTGCTGATGCCCGCTACGGTACGGGCAACAACATCCCGGACATTCTGCCAGATGGGGGCATGCACCCCGACGCCCTGGTACTCCTTCGTGAAGGTGATCTGCCGCTGGATGAGGCGTCCCTCCTCCTTGATCTGTTCCAGCAGCCGGGCCAGCTCCTCCTTGTTGCCGGATGCCACGGCCATGTCGATGAGGCCGAAGATCCCGGTGATGGTGTTTAAGATATCATGCCGTGTGATATCGTTCATGAGGTTCAGTTTCTTGTTTGCCAGGTGGACTGCATCCTCGATACGTTTCCGGTCGGTGATATCGGTGATCGTGCCCACGTAGCCACGCACCTGCCCCTTGCTGTCGTAGACCGGGACCGACTGTCCGTAGAGCCAGATGACCGTCCCGTCCGGTCGCATGAACCGGGTCTCGGCATCCGGAAAGAGCCGCGACTGGAACTTCTTCCACATCTCTTTTGAGATCCGCATGCTGTTCAAGGGTTCCTGGATCTCCTTCCACGGGCGGCTTCGCATATCCGCAAAGCTCATGCCGGTCATCTCCTCCCACCGCTCGTTGACAAACGTGAGGGCTCCGCTTGTTTTGCTCTCGAAAACCCCAACGGGAGAAGTCTGGAGGATATGGGAGAGGCGTTCCTGGCTCTCCTGGAGCTCCTCCTGCATCCGGAGGCGGGCTGTGTTGTCGATAAAGGTCTCAAGCAGGCAGGAGCGCCCGTGCAGCATGACCGGAACAACGTGTTTGATGATGGAGACCCTGCTCCCGTCGGATCTCACCAGGATACGCTGGGAATTGTCCACCTGCATACCAAGGTCCGTGACCGGACACTTCCCGGCTTCGGCAGGGCAGACAACATCGTGACAGGACCGGCCAATAATCTCGTCCCGGGTTATCCCGATCATTTCCAGGGCTGCGGGATTGACATCGATAATCGTATGGGTTTTGGTATCGATTACCAGGATCCCGATATTGACTGACATCAGGAGGGTTTGCAGGTACTCCTGGCTTTCTATCAACGCTTCTTCCAGGTTGATCCTTTCCGTTACATCGATGAGGACCCCGCGGAAGCCAACAACCTGGCCGTCGCGGTGTATCAGGGATGTGGAGATGATCGCACGCATCAGCGTGCCATCGGTTTTCCGGAGCGTGTATATCTCCCCGGTTGACGTTGAACCGGAGAGAATCGCAGCGAGTCCGCGGCGCATCCGCTCCACCTCCCCTTCGATGAGGAAGTCAATGGCACGGGCACCGCTCTTGATCATCTCATCTGAGATCCCGAACAAATCAGCACCAACCTTGTTGGTGTAGAGGATCCGGCAGTCCGTGTCCATCTCGAATATGGGAAGTGGGAGCAGATCCGCAAGCTCGTGGAACCGTGCTTCGCTCTGGATAAGGCCTTTATTCGCCTCGTCAAGGGAGTCCAGCATTGCGTTAATCTCACGGGCCAGTGTCGAGATCTCATCGTTGCCTTCGAAATGGACTCTCCTTGAAGGAAGCGACTTCGTACTGATGCCCTGAACCTGGGAACCAAGGGATGTAATCCGCGAAAGGACGAGCCGGTCGAGAATGAGAAGCGAAGTGACCCCGAGGATTAGCCCGGCCCCGAGCACGATAAGGATGTACTGGGTCGTGGTGGTGACACCCTGCTGGTAAATCGTCCGCGGTTTTTTTATCTCGAGGATGAGCCGCCCCTCCCCGTTGACATCCCGGATAAGGGCATACCCGGCAATCACATCATTGCCGGCAATCCCGATGCTCCTTTCACTGCCGCTATCCGGGGCCGTAATCGATCTTTGAACGGAACCGGGGATTTTCGGGTCATCTGCTGCAAGGACGCGGATCTCCTGCTGCACGGGATTTGCCGGGAAAAATACTTCGGTATAATCCAGGTACCTGCCCATGATCACGCTGCCCGTGGGTTCACCGGAGAGATCCGAGTGGATGATCGGGCAGGACGCAACAATGACCGGGTTCCCGTCAAGGACCAGTATTCCGGAGGTAATGCTGAGCCGTTCTGATATATCGAGGAGCGGGCTTCCCTTTACCAGGTACTGTCCCAGGGACTCCGGTATTGCCTCCAGGGTCCTGTTCACCGGGTCATAGGCACCGGCATAGACGATAGTGCCATCCTTGTTGGTCATGACGATGAAACTGACCTGCAGATTGTGGAAGATCCCCGGCAAAAGATTCTTGGACTCATAGGCAGGGTTTTTGCCATTGACAAAGCTGTAGGTATCATCCCACTGGCCCCAGTCGGAGGTGATGGCGGACAGGGCCCGGTATTCGGCATCCATGCGACTCAAGGCAATGTCAATGTCCTGATTGACATATTTCTGTTCCAGGGCACTGTAACTGGTGAGAGAGACATCCGCAACAAAAATGACGATCAGGGCGAGGATGACGATCAGCAGGAGTATCAGGATAACGCTGGTTTTTTCCTGGAGTTTCATTTTGATCGTCCGATCATTCTCCCGTTTTTATTAGTGGAATATAAACTGTTCTGTGCCCGGAGAACCTGTTCAGGGATGCAGGGATACCGGTATATGTGGATGGAGCGCCAATACTAAACCAGATCATCATGAAATGGAAAGACTGGGTCCACGTGACAAAACTCGATCCCGACAAGCAGCTGAAGGCCGGCGATATTGAAGCGATAGCCGCAAGCGGTACCGACGCCCTGATGCTCTCGGGTACGCTGAATGTCACGCAGGAGAACCTTTCCGTCCTCTTAAAGGAAGTGAAGGCCTACAACCTTCCGCTCGTCATGGAGCCTGCCGGGCCCGAGGCAGTCCTGATGCAGGGGATCGATTACGTCTTTGTCCCGAGCGTGATGAACACGACCGAGGTCACATGGATTGTCGGGAAACACAAGGCATGGGTCCAGATGCACAAGGGAAAGATCCCCTGGGGAAACGCTATCGTGCCCGAAGCCTACATCGTGCTCAACCCCAACTCATCGGTCGGCAGGGTGACAAAAGCGGTCTGCGACCTGAAGCCGGATGAGGTAGCCGCGTATACCTCCGTGGCTGAGCATTACTTCCATTTCCCCATCGTGTATATCGAATACAGCGGCACCTTTGGCGATCCGACCGTAGTGAAAGCAGCATCCGAGGCGATTGACAAGTCCGTTCTCTATTATGGCGGTGGGATCAACTCTGCTGAAAAGGCTGCGCAGATGGGCAAATATGCTGATACGATCGTTGTCGGAAATGCCGTCTATGATCAGGGCCCGGCGGTCCTGAAAGCAACAGTGGACGCAGTCCAGTAATCCCTTTTATGCCCGAGATCGATATCGTCCTTGTTGCTCCCATCTATGAAGGAAACGTGGGATTTGCCGCCCGCGTGATGAAGAACTTCGGCTTTACCCGGCTCGTGCTCATCGATCCCTGCCCGCTTGGCGAAGAGGCGAAGGCCCGGGCATCGCACGCGCAGGACGTGCTGAAGAACGCCGAGGTCTGCACGATTGAGGATGTGTTCGCCCGGAGCAACATTGTCATCGCAACGACAGGCACGGTGAGCAAGTCGGTCTGCCACGCGATGCGGATGCCGTTTTATTCTCCCAAAGAGCTCCGCGAGCGGGTGAAGGATCTCGATGGCAGGATCTCGATCCTCTTCGGCAGGGAGAACTGGGGGCTCAATAACGAAGAGGTGAAGAGGAGCGACATGATCTGCACGATCCCGACGAGTGAAGAATACCCGATCCTCAACCTCTCGCATGCGGTTGGGGTTGTCTGTTACGAGCTGGCAAATCTCCCGCTACCGAGCTATGCCCTCTGTCCGCCGCAGGACATGGAATACCTGTACCAGCACGTTGACCGGTACCTCGACGGCATCCACCACCCGAAGTTCAAGCGTGAGAACACCTTAATCCTCATCCGCCGTATTCTCGGCCGGTGCAACCTCACGGTGCGGGAGGCGAGCACGCTCCACGGGCTCCTGCGCCGGAGCGAATGGCACATTGACCCGAAACTGCTGGACCGGGACAAAACGGGAGCCAGGAACCTCCGAAATTTCGGGGATGAAGACGAAGGAGAAGAGGAATAGACCTGTTGTGGGGAAGCGGAATATCCCAACCAGAAACAGGCAAAACTCTTACGATACCACGGATTCCTGCGTCTTGTTTTTTCTTGTCGCTCTGATCGGTGCCTGATTCGTGCAGATTCTCAGGTCTGACCGGTACGTATGACAGGGTTTATCCACAGGTAAAACCCGCTGCTGTTTTTAATAAAACAAGTAACTGCTCCATTAATACCATTTGAAGTAATGATGGGGGCTGATGCCCCCATACCCCCCATTAAGATGCTTGCCACCGCCGACTCGAAGAACCGGATAGTTCCTCTCGATTTCGTGGTTCTGATGAACCACTCAATTCCCGAAGGGCGCCCCGCAGCGGCCTCAATTCTTTTTTTGGCTGGCACGGATCAGCCATAAAGGGGGGGTCGGACGGTGTACTTCTTTGGCCTGATTCGTGGGACGGCTTCAGAATATCCGTCGTTACATCGATCCTGTTCCATTCAGTTTGAATCATATCTCAAACAAAGTACACCGCCCGACCCCCCTCCACCCCACACAACGATTCTGCGCTTTTCCGGATATTTATCGCCGGAGACCGGTTTTCAACCGGGCATCCGGCCCGGAAGGGGTCGGGTGGTGTACTTCTGCATCCCCCGGGGGTCAGAGTGTCCTCCCGTGTTCAGTGTTACGCCTTTAATATACCAAGAAAACCCATGGTATACGGATGATCTTACCGGATCGGAGATGAATCAATGCGACTTCTTCTCATTCATTCAGATTACATAGAATACGAAGCCAAAAAGAAGACAAAGATGGCAGAGGAGGCCTCCGTCCTCGCAGACAAGGAGACCGAGGCGCTCACCGTTTTTTGCGCTGTTGAATCGATCGATGAGGAAGACCTTGAAGGCGTCATCCTCCAGGGAATCGAGGAGATCAAGAAGACCGCAGGACAGGTCAACGTTGACAAGATTGTTGTATACCCGTACGCCCACCTGTCGAGCGACCTCTCCTCGCCCGAGACCGCGGTAACCGTGCTCAATGCCCTGAAAACGGGACTTGAGGGTGCGGGATTCGCCGTCAAGCGTGCCCCGTTCGGCTGGTACAAGTCCTTCAAGCTCTCCTGCAAGGGCCACCCGCTCTCGGAACTCTCCAAGACCATCATCCCCGGTGAGACGACGGTCAAGCCGGCGAAGAAAGAGGTCACCCATGACTGGTTCGTGCTCACCCCCGATGGGAAACAGCACGATTACAAGGAGTTCCTCGACGATTCCCCGTTCGGCTGCCTTGTAAAGAAGGAACTCGGCATTGCAACCCCGGTCGGCGGCGAACCGGCACACGTTGACCTGATGCGCGGAAAAGAACTCGTGGACTACGAACCCGCGTCCGATGTCGGCTGCCTGCGCTGGATGCCAAAAGGGAAACTCATCCGCGACCTTCTCGCGGACTACGTGCTCCGGATGGTGCTCGAATACGGCGGCACTCCGGTCGAGACCCCGGTCATGTATGACCTTGGCGACAAGGCGATCTTCGAGCACGCGGACAAGTTCGGCGAGCGGCAGTACCGCTTCAAGTCCAACAACCGGAACATGATGCTCCGGTTTGCGGCGTGCTTTGGCATGTTCTCGATCATGCGGGACATGCACATCTCCCCCAACCACCTTCCGATGAAGATGTACGAGCTCTCCACCTACTCGTTCCGCCACGAGCAGAAGGGGGAGGTCATCGGGTTAAAGCGCCTCCGTTCCTTCACCATGCCGGACATGCACTCGCTCTGCCTCGATATGCCCCAGGCCCTGAAGTGTTTCGAGGAGCAGCTCGCGATGGGATGGCAGACCGGCAGGGACTTCGAGACAAAACTCGTGGCCGCATTCCGGTGCACGAAGGGATTCTATGCCGAGCACGAAGCGTGGGTCAAGAAGATCGTGAAAGAGTCCGACTGCCCGATGCTCATCGAGATCCTCTCCGACCGCGTCCACTACTGGATTGCAAAGATCGATCTCGCCGCAATCGACGGCCAGCTCCGCCCCATCGAGAACCCGACCGTCCAGATCGATGTCGAGAGCTCGACCCGGTTCAACATCAAGTACCACAAGGAGGACGGCACCCCCGTCCACCCGCCGATCCTCCACTGCTCGCCCACGGGCAGTGTCGAGCGCGTGATGTGCGCAATCTTAGAGAACATCTCCACCCAGCCGGTGCCCGCCC
>NZ_PIZH01000044.1 GCF_002835825.1 Methanoregula sp.
GATCTCACCGGCATTGACCCGGAGATCGCCTGATGCAAGGACGACCCGGGCCGTGTCACCGGCACCCCCGAAGAGTGCAACGCCGCCCCGTGCTGCAACGGATGAGGCCAGAGCCGAGAGTTCCTTCTGTGGCAGGTCAACCCGCTTGATGACAACGTTGACCCCGCCCACGACCTCTGCGATCAGCGCCTGTGTCTCCAGGTCCACCATCTTCGAGTTCATCCGCTCGACCTCTTTTTTCAGGTCCTTCCATTCGGTGAAGAACCGGGTCACGGTTGCCGGCAGGTTCTCGTACTGGACGGAGAGGGTTTCAGCCGAGGCCGCAATGATCTGCTCGAGGTGCTGCATGTAGTACACTGCGGCAACGCCGGCGGCAAACTCGATGCGCTCGATGCCGTCCTGGATGTGCTCGACCCGGATGATCTTGACAACCCCGACCTCTCCGGTGCTCCGGCAGTGGGTACCGGCGCAGGCCTCGATGTCGCCTGCGACCTTGACAACACGGATCTCCCGGCCCGGGGGGACGCCGCCCTGGTATAAGCCAAACCCGTACTTCTGTTCTGCCTTGCCGCGGTCCTCAATGGAAATCTCGACCGGCTGGCTTGTCATGATCATACGGTTTGCAGCGATCTCAATCCTGCGGAGTTCATCGGGAGTGATATGCTTGAAGTGACGGATATCGATACGGGAACTCTCCGCGCCTTTCTGGGCGCCAGCCTGGTGGATGTGTGCGCCGAGCACCTCCTTTGCAGCATGGAGGATGATGTGGGTTGCCGTGTGGTGGCGCATCAAGGACCAGCGCCGCTCCTCGTCCACCATCCCCTTCGCCCGCTCGCCGCGCCGGAGGACGCCGCCCGCGATATGGTGGAGGACGACCTCGCCGACTTTCACAACACTGTCAACCTGGACCATGCTGTCGGAACTCACAAGCGTCCCGGTATCCGAGGGCTGGCCTCCGCCCTCGGGGTAGAAGAGGGTCTGGTCGAGAACGGCATACTCGTCAAAGAAGTCGAGCACGACCGCCTCGAACTCGATGTCCGAGGGCTGCTCGTAATAGAGTTTCTTGGTGGGCGGGAGGGCACGGACCCGCTCTGCATATTTCCCGGTCTTGTCCTCTTCCTCCTCTACCGGCTTGGACTCAGAATGCATGTCTGCAACAATGGAGTAGAAGTTGTCGGGGAGGTCGACGACGGCGCCTTCCTTTGCTGCAATCTCTTTCACCATCTCGGGCTGGATGCCGTGCGAATCGTAGAGGGTCATGACCTCGGCAAGGGGCACCCGCTGGCTCTTGGCCTTGTAGGTCTTTGCTACCTTCTGGACGATCCGCGTACCGCGTTCGAGAGTTGCCGCGTACTTCTCGGTCTCGCGGTCCAGGATCTCGCGGACAACCGCGATGTCCTGCTCGAACCGCCGGTTGCTCATAATCCGGGTCTGCTGCTCGATCAGGTCGGCAAGGGGCTCGGTGATCTTCAGGTCGTTCATCAGCCGCAGGGTCCGGCGGATGACGAGCCGCGCAAGGTAGCCTTCCCGCACATTGGATGGCACAATGCAGTCGCCGAGCATGTAGGCAAGGCAGCGGGTGTGGTCGCAGATCGCGTACGCTTTCTCGACCGGGGTGATCATCTTGTCCAGCTTGTCGGGGGAGATATCGATGGCCGCCGCCACTTTCTTTCGTAAGTTGAAGAGGTTCGTGCCCGAGATGTCCATGAGACCGGCATATTTTGCATTGAGGGCAAGGATCTTGGCATAGTCCTTGTTGCCGAGCATGTGGTCGAGCCCGGCAAGTCCCATGACGTGACTGACCATCTCCGGGAATACCGCGTCGTAGATGGTTGGGGAGCCCTTCGATGCCCAGACAAAACGTTCGAGACCGTACCCGGTGTCGACGATCCGGAGTTTCATCGGGTAATACATCTCGCCGTTGAGCTCGTACCCTTTATCGCCGGTCTTCTGCCGGCCAAGGCTCATGAACACCAGCGTCGCGACTTCGAGGCCGCCAATCAGGACTTCTACGCTCGGGCCCGCGTTGCCGCCGCCGATCCACGGGTTCTCCTTGTAGGTGACTTTCGTGATGTCACCGCCAATCGAGGCGATGAACTGGTCGCAGAGCTCGACCGTCCGGTCCTTCCAGTAGATCTCCTCGGTCGGCGTGTTGAAGGCGTGGTGGGCCATCATCTCGAAGGTGGTGAGGTGCCGCCCGGATTTGCCCACGGAGTCCAGGTCGTTCAACCGGATGCAGGGCTGCGAGATCGTGAGCGGGTTTGCCGGTGGGGGCACGACACCGCTTGTCACGAACGGCTGGAAGTCGGCAATGGACGCGATTGTTAAGTAGATGTCGTCCCGCCACCGTGCCGCAACCGGGTACCGGTCAATCCGGGTGTGCCCCTGCTTCTCAAAAAACGAGAGGTATGCCTCGCGCATGGTGTCGAGGGTGTGGGGTTTGAAGATCGGGTTGCCGATGAAATTATAGGGTTCGCAGGGAGCGTCCCCGCAAATCTCCCGTGAGGGATCGCGGGTCCAGAATGCCGAGCCGCAGGCCTTGCAGGTCTTGCGGACGAACCCCTGGGACTTGAAATAATCGAGCTGGTATTCCTCTTCGAGCATGTCTAAACCACGTATCGTCTGTACTGTTGACTGCAAACGCTAATGTAGGTTTTGTTCTGGGCCAGTGTTGACGGGTTTGATCTGGTCCTGGTACCACGTATCAACCGTCCGGTAGGAACCCGCCGCTTCCGCGATCCGTACAGCGAGCAGGTGCCAGCAGGTCCTGCCCCGGTACAGGAAATCGCTGCATGTGCAGAAGTCGTCCTCAACTATATAACTGGACGTCCGGCCTTCCACGACAAAAAAGTCCAGGTACTTCACGACCTTGCCTTCGTCAATTGCGGCCAGCGCCTTTGTTCCCCGGGTGCCAAATGCTTCTTCGATCTCACACCGCAGCGCCGGGTCAAGTTCTTTCTTCTCAGAAAGGCGCTGCCAGATCCTGTCAGCCATCATGGCACTGTTTTCAGCCGGGGCTCATCCTCGATATACTGCCATCCGCGCCGGGAAGCAAGCCGCCGCATGGCTGGTGCTTCGAGTGCATAGTGCGTTGCCTCGATGCAGGGAAGCGGGCTTGAGCGCATCACGGAATGCTTCAGTTCGGCCGAGAGAACAGCCTCGGCTCCTTTCTCCTGTGCCTCATGAAGAAACGCCGGATCGAACCCGCTGCCTGCAATGACCGCGAGACGCCGGATCGTTCCGGCCTCCCCCCAGATCCGGAGCGGGCAGCCGAGACGCCGGGATATCTCAGCAGGGGTGATGGTACAGGTCCCGACAAGGCCGAGCGTGAGCGGGACTGTGTCCGAAAGCGAGAGGAGTTCTGCCAGCGCATTGTTCACACCCTCTGGTGCATGGTCAAAGTTCGTGTGCATGACCCAGACATTCATTTGTGCTGAAAGGACGTCTCTCATCAGGGTGGCGACCGGCCCGGTCAGCGCAGTCAGGGGAGCCCAGAGCGGCGTGTGGTGCACCACGAGCATTCCGGCATTCAGCCGTATAGCCTCGTTCACGACCGCTGGCGTTGCATCAAGAGCGCAACAGACCACATCGAACTCCGGCGCCCCCTCAACAATGAGCCCGATCTTTCCCTCATCGAAGTCCTCGGCAAGGTCGGGCGGCGCAAGCCGCTCCATCTCCTGAATGAAGACCTTCACATCCATACAGGATCATCGCCGTTCCGGCATTAAAGGGCATTTATTACTAATGGTAATAGCAATCAGTTTAAATATGCATTAAAGCATATTTTGAGGTATGCACAAGACTATCGGCCAGATCAATGAACGCATCCGCGAGGGCAGTGCCCGGGTCGTCACCGCTGAGGAGATGCCCGGCATTGTTGCCGAACTCGGGGAGGAGGGGGCACTCAAGGAGGTTGACGTTGTCACAACGGGGACCTTTGGGGCCATGTGCTCGTCCGGCGCGTTCCTCAACTTCGGCCATGCCGAACCGCCCATACGGATGGAGCGGATCTGGCTGAACAATGTCGAAGCCTACGGGGGGCTTGCGGCCGTGGACACCTACATTGGCGCAACGCAGCAGTCAGATACCCTCCAGGCCGAGTACGGCGGTGCACATGTCATCGAGGACCTGGTTGCCGGAAAATCCGTGGAGCTCCGTGCAAGCTCGCACGGCACCGACTGCTACCCGCGGCGAACGATCACAACCGAGCTGCTGCTGGAGAACCTGAACCAGGCAATCATGTGCAACCCGCGGAACGCATACCAGCGCTATAATGCGGCGACAAATACGACGGACCGCGCCCTCCATACGTACATGGGAACGCTCCTTCCGGGCTCCGGCAATGTCACGTACTCCGGTGCGGGGGTCTTAAACCCGCTCTCAAACGACCCGAAGCTCCGGCTGATCGGTAGTGGCGTCCCGATCTTCCTTTGCGGTGCACCGGGCATGGTGATCGGCGAAGGTACCCAGCACTCCCCTGCGGGTGGATTCGGGACCCTCATGGTGACCGGGGACATGAAGCAGATGTCGCAGGAATACCTGCGGGCAGCAACCATGACCGGATATGGTGTGACCCTCTACGTGGGTCTTGGTGTCCCGCTGCCGGTCCTTGACCTCGATGTTGTCCGGGCAACCGCTGTCCGCGACGAGGACATCTCGGTCGATATCCTTGACTATGGTGTCCCGAGCCGTTCGCGCCCGACCGTCAGGACGGCAACCTATGCAGAGCTCCGGTCCGGTTCCGTGGAAATTAACGGCGAGGAGATCCGTACCTCCCCGCTGTCCAGTTTCCGCCGTGCACGCAAAGTCGCGCTTGAGCTGAAACAGTGGGTCGAGAGCGGGAAGATGCCACTTGCCCTGCCGGCCCGTGCCATCGATCCAATCAAGCAGAATAAACCCATGCACCAGTCAAAGAAAGGCCCCCGCGTGCTGGATATCATGGACCGTTCCGTTATCACGATTGGCGAGACCGAGGAGATCCGGACCGCGGCAAAGAAACTCCTTAAGGGAGAAACCAATCACCTGCCCGTGGTCAACGAGAAGGGGATACTTGTCGGCATTGTCACCACATTCGATGTCTCGAAGGCGGTGGCGAATCCTGGCAAGGCCCATCTTGTCAGGGACATCATGAAGACGAAAGTGATCACGGCCGCTCCGGATGAATCGGTGGACATCGCCATCCAGAAACTGGAGCAGAACAATATCAGCGCCCTGCCAGTCATTGACAGCGACCACCGGGTCATCGCGCTTCTCACGGCGATTCACCTTGGAAAGCTGCTGGGCGGGAGGTGGCTGAAATGAAGCTGCTGGTAACCTTTTCGCGGGGAAAGGGCAGGAAGCCCATCATTGCCCAGGTGGTTCGGGACACTGGCGTCCTGATCAATGTCGAACGGGCGAATATCGACTCATCCGAGGGCGAAGCGCTCATCGATGTGCCGGATGAACAGTGCCAGCTTGTCCGCGACTCGATGTCCGGCCTCGGGGCGAAGGTGCGCATCCTTGAGCACGGGATCATCTACAACGAGAGTGAATGCGTGGACTGCGGGGCATGCATCAGCATCTGCCCCCGCGAGGTCTTCTGTTTCGATGCGGACTGGAAGCTGCAGTACGCCGATGAGAAGTGCATCCTCTGCGGCAAGTGCATCGATGCCTGCCCGCACCGGGCGCTGAACCTTCCGCTATGATCCGGGTCCCGTTCCGGTTCCGGCAGACGTTCGCAACGATCCTCGCGGATGAGCCGGCGTATGCGGAAGCAGCGAAGGCCGGGATCCTTGCAGCCCGGCAGGATCTTGAGGCATACATTGCCCGCGATCCATTTTTTGCAGCAACGTTCGATCCGTATACTCCTGACTGCGATGATCGGGTTATTGTACGGATGGCGGAAGCTGGACGGAAGGCCGGTGTCGGCCCGATGGCCGCAGTTGCCGGGGCGATTGCGTGGGCTGGCGTCGAGGCAATGCGGGAAGCTGGTGCTTCTTTTGGCGTGATTGATAATGGGGGTGATATTGCCCTCTTTTCCAATCGCATGGTTCGTGTCGGTGTCCATGCGGGGGAAGCAGCCCTCTCGGACCGGATCGCATTTGTCATCCCCCCTCAGGACAGGATACTGGGGATATGCACCTCTTCGGCAACGGTAGGTCCGTCCATCTCGTTTGGTATTGCCGATGCCGTTACGATCTTTTCCCTTGATGTCGCGCTTGCAGATGCCTGGGCTACATCGGTCTGTAACCAGATCCGGCCGAACGACATATCTGTTCTTGACCGCGTTGACCCGGCAGAAGTTACCGGGATCTTTGCAATAATGGGAGAGAAGACGGTGACATGGGGGGCTGTGCCTCCTGTTGTACCCGCTGTTGTGGACGAGCAACTGATCAGTGCCGGGGACCGGTAACCACTTCCCGCGCTGCAGGATAAAAACAGTTTACCGGCCAAACCGCTTGTATCGTTTGTGTGCTTCCTCGATTGTCATCACAGCAAGAATGTTGATAGAGCCACCTGGTGCCACATCGAAGAATGCAGTATACGAATGGGCGATATGCATCCGGCAATGCCCGTTTTTCAGCAGCTCGACATCCGGGGCGGTATGGGGGTCTTCGAGTTTAAGCAGGTGAGTCTTGATAAGCCTCCGGTCCTTCTCCGGCAGGCTGTTAATGTACTGCAGAGCCCGTTTTTCGATGTTGACGTTCACGCTGGACTCCGTGCTTGATCGCTGCATATTCTGGATCGTCATCAAGTGAGACAAACTCCCCGTCGCGGGCAATAGTGTCCAGGTGGGTTATGAAGTCCTGGCGCCTGCGATCCTGCAATACCCGTTCGATTACATCACCATACCGTTCGCCGGGTTCCCTGATGGACATCAGCGCCTGTTTTGTATCGTACGAGACCAGGACTTTTTCTGTGAGGGGGGGAGTATCTTTCTTCATGGCTCTTCCTTTTTGGACAAAAAATACCTTTTGTCCTATTCAGCCATAAATCTGTGTATGCAATACCCGATTACCACAAGAGACTGGTGACCCGCCGAAGAAATTGATACAGTACGGGAAAATGCAAAAAAGGAATCATCGGATTATGCGGTGACTTATTGGTATTCCGGCCTGTCCATCACTTCCCGTCCCTGCCCGTACGCGGTCTTCCCGGTGAACGTCGCGACTGCCTTGTCCCCGTCATGGATAATAATCACCGGCACGGATTCATGAACGACAAAGTACATCTCCAGCAGGTCGGTCTCCTCGATCAGCAGGCCGGTTTTCAGTGATGAGGCCGGCTCCAGGTCCATCCGCTCCCGCGTGAGGATATCCGGCTCAGTGCGGAAGAACCAGTAAAAGGCCTGGTACGCGTTGAGCAGGTCGGAGACCAAGAGCTCGTTCCGGCTCGCTTCATCAACCCCGTCCAGTTTTTGTACAATGCAGGGCACGTCATCGTCGCATTCGTCAAGGATGGCATCAACGATATCGACAAGTTCCTGGTATGCTCTCCCGGTTATCCCTGCATCCATGGAAACAGGTATGCCCCGGGAATTGAAATAAGCGGCGGGCAATCATACCTGTGCACCGGCTTTTGCTTTTTTAACGTAACCCTTATTCCGATCCGCGGGATATGAATACAGGTGAAACAAGAGGATGCTGACTGGCTGGTCTACCACCAGATCCCGCCATCAGAGCCGATCACCGTCTCTGACCTGACCACCCGGTGCGGGCTTGAAACATCGGTGACGGAGGACTGCCTTCTGCGTCTCGAGCGATACTGCCTCATTGAGCGGACCGGCGCGAACGTGCGGATGCTCACGTTCGGGGAAGCCCTCATCAAAAACCAGTTCAAATACGAAGAAGATCTGCCGTTTGTCATCGAGAACGGTGTCATTAAGGAACGGAGGAAGTGAGATGCCGGAAAAAGATGTTGTCATCCTCAGGATTGGTCACCGTCCCGAACGCGACCAGCGGGTTACCACTCATGTCGGCCTTACCGGCCGTGCGCTGGGGGCACGGGGCATGTACCTCGCGGCGTCCGACAAGGGCGTTGTGCAGAGCATCGCAGATGTGACCGAACGCTGGGGCGGGGAGTATTTCTGCGAGGACAATGTGAAGTGGCGCTCGTGCATCAAGGAGTGGAAGGCTGACGGGGGGATTGTTGTCCACCTCACGATGTACGGCCTGAACCTGCCGGACGTCATCGGGGAGATCCGGCCGAATAACAAGACCCTCGTGATCGTCGGGGCCGAGAAGGTACCGGGCGAGATCTACGGCCTTGCGGACTACAACGTAGCCGTCACCGGCCAGCCCCATTCGGAGATCTCAAGCCTTGCGCTCTTCCTCGACCATCTCTTTGCCGGCACGGAACTGAAGAACGAGTTCCCCGGTGCGCAGATACGCATCATCCCCTCGAAGGCCGGCAAACAGACGGAGGAGTTGTGAAAGGGCGGGTGCTCATTGCCGGGTTTGCGACCCGGCACGTTGCACAGTCCGCGTTCCGTGCAGGGTATGAGGTCTGCACCGTAGACCATTTCTGCGACCAGGATCTTGTCTGGTGCACGAAAGACCGGGAAAAGTTCGAGGACCTTGCGGATCTCCCGGATGCCATTGACCGGATCTGCCGCCGGCATTCTTTTGACTATTTTATTCCTACCTCAGGCGCAGAGCTTCTGCCTGTCCCTGTATCCCTGATGGGGACCTCCCATGCGGCTGTCCGCCACCTGATGGACAAGCTCGACACCCAGTACTTCTTCGATTCCCTTGCTGTTCCGGCACCCCGGATCCTTCCTGGTGGCGAATATCCCGCCATGGTCAAGCCCCGGACCGGTGCCGGCGGCTGGCGGAATGCTGTCATCCACAATGACACAGAGATGTCCGCGTGGCGGGAGTTGTACGAGGATGTGCCGCATATCCGGCAGGAGATCGTGAAGGGGGATGCTGCAAGCGTCTGCTGCATTGCCACCGGTTCAGCGGCCATGGCCGTGACCACGAACGAACAGGTCCTGCGGGGCGGAGACGGGGAGTTCGCGTTCGGGTTCTCCGGGTCCATCACGCCCTGCAACCACCCGCTTGCGGGAGAGATGGCAACACTCGCGGAACGCATTGCAGCAGCAAGCGGCGGTGTCGGCACCATCGGGGTTGATTTCGTTATCGGTGACAACGGGCCGGTAGCGATTGAAGTGAACCCCCGATTCCAGGGAACGGTCGATACCGTGGAGATGGCCTGCGGGTGCAGCCTTTTCGATCTCCACATGGACGCTTGCCGGGGCATTCTCCCTCAGGTGCGGCCGCAGGCCGGGCAGGTTGCCGCCCGGATGATCCGTTTTGCAGACCGGGCCAGTGC
>NZ_PIZH01000045.1 GCF_002835825.1 Methanoregula sp.
GTACTGAGGGAGGGGTAGGTACCCCTCCTGCATTTTTCCCGGACCGGGGCCCATCAATAAACCTGCCGGAAGTTTATTGCTCTTCCAGGCAGTTTTTTGCAAAGGTAAAGTATTCCGGGACGATCTCGAACCCAAGGAAATGCCGGCTTTCCTGCTGTGCCACCAGCGCAACCGTGCCAGAGCCAAGGAATGGATCCAGGACCAGATCACCGGGATTGCTGGAATACAGGAGGATCTTCCGGACCAGTTCCCGGGGGAGCTTGGTCGGGGTTTTCTTCTTACCCTTCCAGTACTCCCGGTTGATCACCCAGACATCCTCGGGGTAATGGTCGATCTTGTTGAACGTGTACTGCTTTTGGTCCTTTGCCACGAACAGGATATGATAGTGGCTTGTTACATACTTCTTCTTCGTGAAGACCCCGAACTGGTATTTCCAGATGAGATGGTTGATGGTGGTGAGCCCAGCGTCATCAATCCCTTCGAGAATGTCCCGGAGCCGGTTCCACCCGGAAAAGATGTACATGCTGCCGGTCGGGGAAAGAACGCGGGCCGCTTCGGTAATCCACTGGCGCGTGAACTCCCCGTACTCTTCTTCCGGCACCTCGCGGTAGCCTTCAAGAACATTGGCCCTCTTCCGGTTGTAGTTGAGCCGGTGGGCACGGAAATCGATCGCAAACGGTGGATCGGTGACGATGAGGTCTACCGTACCATCCGGGATACGGGGGAGAAGTTCGAGCGCGTTGCCCTGGTACAGGGTATCCGGCCGGAACGCGCCGGGCTTCTTCTTCATTCAGCTCTTCCCGCCGGCGTCCCGCCCCATCTGGAAGGCCTTTGCATTAATCTCGATAGTCTTTTTCGGGACCAGCCGCTTGACCGCTTCGAGCAGGCTCTCCGGTTTTAAGGGTATCCAGCGGGAAGCTGCCCCGAGCATAACCACATTCTGGGAGAGCGGGCTTCCCGCTTCAGTAGCAATCCGGTCCGCGTCAATGAGACAGAGCCCGTACTTCTTCAGCGCTGTAACGATCTCCTCCTCAGTCGGAGGAGTAAGTTTCTGGGTATAGACCGATGTCGGAATAACGAGGTTTTTACTGACAACTGCGGTTCCCCCGCTCTTCAGGTAATGCGAGTACCGGAGCGCCTCCAGCAGATCGAACGAGATCAGGAGGTCTGCCTGCCCGGGGGCGATGAGGGGGCCATACAGCCCGTCGATCCGGATGTGGCTCTCCACGGACCCGCCTCGCTGGGCCATGCCGTGCGTCTCCGCTCCCTTGATGTGCCGGCCCTCGATAAGGCAGGCCTCACCGAGGATATTGGAGGCAAGGATCGTGCCCTGCCCACCGATACCGACGATCAGGATGTCATAGCTCCCGGTCATTTCTTCCCCTCCTTCCTTATCGCCCCGACAGGACAGAGCCGGGCACAGACCGCACAGCCGCTGCAGAGATCATTGATCCGCGCTTTCTCATCGGCAAACTCGATCGCCGGGCAGCCGAACCGGACACAGGTCCCGCACCCGGTGCAGGCTTCGGCATCGACCTCGTACCGCCCGCGTTTTATTCCCATGCGTCGGGCGGTGATGACGCACATCTGCTTGGCAATGATCACCTTGACGCCCTTCCGCTTCTTTGCCTCCGAGAGGACATCCACCATGCCGGTGACATCGTAGGGGTCAAGGGTCTCGACAAAGGTTGCCCCGCAGGCCCGGCAGACGGCATCGAGCGAGATGGCCGGGGTCTCCACCCCACACGCCGTCAGGCCGGTGTTCGGGTTCGGCTGGTGGCCGGTCATGGCCGTGATCCGGTTGTCGAGGATGACGACGGTCATGTTCGCGCCATTGTAGACGGCGTTCATCAGGCCCTGGATACCCGTGTGCAGGAACGTGGAGTCCCCGATCGTACAGACCACATCATGGGTCTCACCGGAGTGGGCGATCCCGCTGCCAACTGTTATCGACGCGCCCATGCAGATGGTCGTGTCCACGGCCCCGAGCTGGAGGCCGAGGGTATAGCACCCGATGTCGCTGGGATAGATCCCGTCACGGAACACTTTCTTGATTGCATAGAATGCCCCGCGGTGCAGGCATCCTGCACAGAGAATCGGGGGGCGGACCGGCAGGTCCGTCACAGGCGCGGGCGCGGCAAACGGGCTCTTGTTAAGGAAGCCGGCCTTCTCCATAATCGCTGCAACGGCCTGCGGGGAGAGCTCTCCTTCCCACGGGGCATACCCGTTCTTCTTCCCAAAGACCGTGACGGTGCCTGCTACCTGCCGGACAACCTCCTCGACTTCGGGAGCCAGTTCCTCGATCACAAGGACTTTTTCATGCTTTCGGACGAATTCCCCGAGCCATTCCTCATCGATCGGGTAGGCTGCGATCTTCATGAAGGACACGCCCTCGGGCAAAAGTTCCTGCACATAGGTGGTCCCGATCCCGCTCGCGATGACCGCAGTCTTCCCCTTCACCTCGCACCGGTTAAACCCCAGCTCCACGAGCCGCTTCCGGATGGCCGGCTGCTTCTCGTTGAGCTTCTTGTGGAGGACGCGGGTGTGCGCCGGGATCACGACATACTGGCGCGGGTCCTTTTTGAATTCACCGTTCCGGGTGCTCTTTGCTACGGCACCCAGTTCGACATCACCTTTCGAGTGGCAGATGCGCGTTGTGGGGCGGAAGATGACCGGGAGACCGAATTCCTCGGACAGTGAAAACGCCGCCGGGATCATGTCGTGCGCCTCCTGCACGCTTGCCGGGTCGAGACAGGGCACCCGCGCGAAGTGCGCATAGCACCGGGTATCCTGCTCGTTCTGGGAACTGTGGGCGAACGGGTCGTCCGCGCTCAGGATGACAAGGCCGCCGGTCACGCCGGTATAGGCGCTCGTCATCAGCGGATCGGCAGCAACATTGAGACCCACGTGCTTCATGGTGCAGATGGCGCGGACGCCGCACCATGCCGCGGCAAGCGCATTCTCCAGCGCCACCTTCTCGTTCACCGACCATTCAAGGTAATTCGGCCGTTCCGGCTGTGCCCGCAGCGTATCGATCACTTCGGACGACGGGGTTCCCGGATAGCCGCAGACAAAGTCCACACCCGCTTCGAGACAGGCATGCGCTATTGCTTCATTCCCGAGGAGATACTTCCGTTCCATGATCCCAGTTCCGTATAATTACCGTGGTGTTTTCACACATATCCCTATCTGAAGATCCCGAAAAGAGATCCGTTACGTGCGCTTGTGGATTCACAACCTATAAAAACTCTGATGGAGTAGTAATTAGGGTAAAATCCAGCCAACTATCGGGCCCGTAGCATAGCCAGGTGGTGCGCCCGGCTGATAACCGGGAGGTCATGTGTTCGAATCACATCGGGCCCATCGCATTTTCATCGTTTTTACCGTTTTTAATACCTGAACAGCAACGAGACCTGACGGTCTTTTTAAAAAAATGTCAAAAAAAGAGGAGGGCGGGATCATTCCTGCTTTTTCTTCCCGAACACGTACCCGATGACAACCTCCAGCGAGGCAAGGAGCGCCTCCTCGTTCTTGAGATAGTCATGCAGTGCACGGTACAGCATGAACATAATGTCATAGCCGTAGACCTCAAGCGCCCTCTTTGCAGTGACGGGGTTGAGATAGGAGTCCGTGAGGAACCCGTCAAAACTGTACATCAGCTCGAAGAAGTCGCCGTCCTCTGAGAGTACACAGAACTGGTCGACAACGGGCATTGAGGGATTATCGGGACGGAATGCAGCAGGTTGTTCGGACTTGCCAAGAATGATCATCTTCTGGGGGTAATACTGGGGGTCGTAGATCTCCCCCTTGGTGTCCTGCTTGCCCTTCCTGAGCATGTTGAGGCCCACGATCTTCACCACCGGGATTGCCGATGATGCCATCTTTTGTAAGAGCCGGGCCTCGTTCTCCTGTATCGTTCCCGCCAGTGCCTTCTCGTTCTCCTGCAGTGCCTCAATCTTCTGCATGAGGGCGTCAAAGCCCTTCTCGACATCGTCCATTCTCAAAAACTCCCCGTGTACCGGTCTGTATCGAAGATAAGAAATGTTCATGCCCGGGCTATAAAACGACTCCTTTCCGGTCCTGATCATCCCGGTAAGACGGGACATGCCGCAGAAGAGGGGACAGGGCGGCTTCAGAAAAAATTTGGTATTCCCCCAAACTTTATCCGCGATCACCGATAACCAAGGATAGATGACACCGGTCGAAGGGCTCGAACTGTCGCCACGGAAGGTCGGGTTTCTTCGCTACCTTTCAGAACGGGGCGGCAGTGCGCGGACAACAGAGATCGCCGCCCACTTTGGCGTTGATCCCTCGACGATAACCAAAATTATCGGGGACCTTGCTGAGACGGGATACCTGCACCATACCCCTTACTATGGCGTCTGCCTCACCGATGAGGGAAAAAAGTACGCGGGATTCCTGGTAAAGCGTCACCGTATCCTGAGTCTTCTCCTTGTCAGGAACGGGCTCTCCCGCGAGGAGGCCTGCCGGGAAGTCTCCCGGTTCGAGAGTTCCATCTCCCGCCATGCTATCGACACCATGTGCCGGGCCATGGGTCACCCGCTGCAGGGCGCCTGCGGGGAGATAACCCACGATGACGGGTGCATGGCTGACAATGCACGGCAGGAACACGGCAAGAAACGGAGAGTGCGCTCGTGAGCCCGTCCATGATCGCAGAACACATTCCGGACCTCGACCTCATCACCAGCTGCGCCGAACGGCAGGATTCCGTCTTCTCCCGGGCAAGTCCCTGGACCAAGCTCATCCTGCTCATCCTGATCGTCCTCACCATCACCCTGACGAGCAACCTTTTCATCCTTTCCGCCCTGTATGCCCTGATCCTCCTTTGCTGCATTGCTGCCGGACTCCCTATGAAAAAGATCATTGCCTGGTATGCCATGCCTGTGATCTTTGTGCTCTCGCTTGTGGGGATCCTGGTATGGACAGAACCCGGTGTCCCGCTCTTCACCATCCCCCTCGGCGTATTTGACCTCACGCTTACCGACCAGGGCGTCATCCTCGTTGTTACCCTGCTCATAAAGGCGCTCATCTCGGTCACGTTTTCGCTCTTCTTCCTCATGACAACGAAGTATGCCCACTTCTCGGCCATGGTCTCCCGCCTCTTTCCTTCACCGCTCGACCAGGTCTTCCTCCTTGCCTACCGGTTCCTCTTCCTGACCCTTGCCATGGCAGCATCTCTCTTAAAGGCCGTCCGCTCACGGGGCGGGGGGCTCATCCGGTCCATCCAGGTCCAGGGGCGCCTGTTTGCCGGTATCTTCGGTCTCGTCTTCATCCGTTCCTTCGAGCGTGCCGAACGTGTCGAGAAAGCGATGGTGGCACGGGGGTATAACGGGTCATTGTCCGCCAACACGAAGATCCCCGGGCCGGGGATTGCCGGGTATTTCCTGATCTGCGCAGGGTGTTCTGCGGTGCTCCTGATCCTCTGGATCTCCCCGCATGCCGCGGGATGGTGGTGAACCATGGCAATCATGCGCCACGATCCCGAACACCTGCACTGCGAGCATGGCGATCCCTCGCGCGAACTCATCCATGTTGACTGTGCGAGCCATACGTATCCTGACGGGAGCGTCGGGATCCACGAGATGTGCTTCCATGTCTTAAAAGACGAGATCGTTGCCCTGTGCGGTCCCAACGGCTCGGGCAAATCCACGCTCATCGAGCACCTGAACGGCCTGCTCCTCCCGACAAAAGGCGATATCGTGATCAACGGCAGGTCGGTCGCCCGCGGGGAACGCGAGGGCCTCTGGAAGGAAGTCGGGGTGATCTTCCAGCGTTCGGATGAGCAGTTGTTTGCGCCAACCGTGCTTGACGATGTCATGTTCGGCCCGCTGAACCTGGGAATGGCACCGGAAGATGCGAGAAGAGCGGCGCTCGAAGCGCTTGAAGCAGTCGGTGCCGCAGAGCTTGTAAGCAAACTTCCTAATTACCTGAGCGGCGGGCAGAAGAGGCTTGTCTCGATTGCCGGGATCCTTGCCATGAAGCCGCGGATTATTGCCATGGACGAGCCGACCTCCGACCTGGATCCCGTCCACAGTGCCCGGATCGAACGTCTCATCGTGGAGCTGAAAACACGCTATGGCATCAGTGTCGTGATCGCCACCCACGACCTCGAACTCGCGGCACGGATCGCAGACCGCATCTGCCTTGTCAGGGACGGGGCAGTCTTTGCAGAGGGGAGCCCGCGCGATGTATTCTATGACTCCGATCTTATTCATGAGGCGGGGCTGAAACAGCCGGATACGGTCATGACATGGCTTGAGTACTGCCGTTCACAGGGAGGAACCCGGGAAGAGCGGCCGGTCACGAGGGATGAACTGGTGCAGCTGCTTGGAGCGGGTCCTGGCAGGTAACCGGAACAGAGAGAACCGGAAAGTTTGGTGCGTCACCAAATTTTTCCTCAGGTTTTTATATTCCCCATGATAATGGTTGATCAGACAGCATCATTCACAAGGGGAGACTGATAAGCCATGGCACACATCCATCTCGAAGACGGGGCATTTTCGCTCACCTGGGTCCTTGTCTGGTGGCTCCTTGCCCTTGTTTGCATCGGGATTGCGCTCTGGATCTTACGGTCGAAGGGGCACAAGGATACCGGCAGGATCACCATCGCCGCGTTTGTGACGGCAACAGCGTTCGCGCTCTTCCAGGTCAATATCCCGCTCTTTGGCGGGGTCCACCTGAACCTGACACCCCTTGTCGGCATCCTTGCCGGGCCGGTGCTCGGCTCCCTCGTGGTACTGGTCATCAATATCCTCTCGGCAGCCATCGGCCACGGGGGTTGGGGCCTTGTCGGTGCAAACGTTCTCGTGAACCTTGCCGAGGTCCTCGTTGCATGGGCAGTCTTCCGGGGATCCCATACTTTCATTCCCGATCTCTTCTCCCGGGCAGGGATTGCCACATTTGCCGGTCTCTTCTGTGGCAACCTCATCATGATCGGGATCATCCTCATCTCCGGGGTCCAGGGGGTTACCCAGTCACCGGGACAAGTCCTTGCCGGCCTCTCTCTCATTGTCGCCGTGAACATGGGAGTTGCCGTGATCGAGGCTATCATCTCGGGACTCATTGTGCGCTATATCGGGAATGCAAGGCCGGACCTCCTGGGGGAGCAGAAACAATGATGGGGCTAAAGGAAAGGCGGGGGTTGATCCTCTTTTTCCTGATCGCAGCCATCCTTCTTGCCGCCGCGATCCTGGCATTCCAGGCAACCGGCCCTCAGGGCATCGAGGAACGGTTCCATTCGGCTGCCGGCCTTTCTCCTGAAGAGGAGGAGCATGCAGGACACGGGGAGGAGGGGGGTGCAGCGCTCGCCATCGAAGGCAACCCGCTGCTGTACGGGATACTCCTCTGTTGCCTTGTAATCGGCTGCGCTGCTCTTTACTATCATTACCGGATCTGATCAGGCTGCCTTCCGGTTCGGGGACGGTCATGTCACCCGCTCGCCAAGGAAAAAGTACTTCCGGTCTTTCCTGAGCACGGCACGCCCTTCATATCCCGCCGGCAGGTCTTCATTGATGACGATGCCCCGGTAGGATGGAGACCGGGCCATGACGGAGCCTTCCCGGATCGTTTCCGTGACAATGAACGGGACCTCCCGCCCAAGCCAGGGCCGGTTCACTTCTGCATAGACCTGTTCAGCGCAGGACAGCAGGAGACGGGAGCGGTCCTTCTTGACGGAATCGGGGAAATCCTTCATCTGCGAGAGCGGGGTGAAGGGCCGTTTCGAGTACCGGGTCACGTTCACCTTGTTGGGCCGGATACGACGGATGAGGTCGAGCGAGGCGGAGAAGTCTTCCTCCGTTTCCCCCGGGAATCCAACAATCATGTCGGTCATCACCGTGATCTCCGGGCAGCGTTTCCGGAATGCGGCGACAATGTCACAGAAGTCCAGGGCAGTATGTCGCCGCCCCATCTTTTCCAGGATGGTGTCGGATCCGGATTGTACCGGAATGTGGACGAACCGGAAGATCCTTTCTGCGGAGAATGCTCGAACGATCGCATCGAGATCGTCCATGACCGTTGCAGGGTTCATCATCCCGACACGGATGCGGTAACTCCCCGCGGGATCGCCAATACCCTCCAGCAGACCGGCAAGAGACAGGCCGATATCCTTGCCATAGGAACTGACATCCTGCGCTGTCAACTGGATCTCTGCGGCACCACAAGCAGCATATGCTGCCACCTGCCTGCGGATCTCGTCCGGCGGAAAACTCCGGAGCGGGCCCCGTGCCATGCGGGTGATACAATAGGTGCAGGTGCCATTGCACCCCTGTGCAAGCTGAACAATCCCTACGCCCCCGGCGGCAACCGTGCCCACCCGGTTGTACCACTCCTGTATGGAATCCGGGGAAATGAAACCGGGATTGCAAACAGAGAGGATAGCCTCCTTCTGGACCTGCGGCATGCAGCCGGTCACATACAGTTCCCGGTTCCGCAGCGCCGAGAGCCTTCTGAGCATCCGCCGCTCGGTCGGCCCGACAACAGTACAGGTGTTGACGATGACAACGTCGGCGTCATCCGGTGATCCCGTAATGGTGCAGCCGTGATGTTTCAACACTTCGGCGAGTTTTGCCGAATCCCCGAAATTATACCGGCACCCGTAGGTCTCGATACCAACCCTCCGGTTGCAGAGCCCGGGCGGCAGGTCCGCATAGTCACCGGATCGTGGTTCACCCCGCACCATCGTTTCGCCATATGATATTTCCGGACACAACACTTAACCGATTGCACCCGTAACCTGTTTACCATGTTACGGATCGGGCTGCTTGGATGTGGCAACATCGGGCATATCATTGCACGCCATGCAGGCCGGTTCACGATCGTGGCAGTGTTTGACCAGGTCCCTGATCGCGCCAAGGAGATCGAGGCAATTTCCGGTGCAGCAGCGTACCAGGAGTTCGATGCCTTTATCCTTGCTGACTTTGACATCGTGGTCGAAGCCGCTTCAGTCAGCGCGGTCAAACGGCATGCTCCGGACGTGCTGGCTCATGGGAAAGACATGGTGATCATGAGCGTCGGCGCCCTGACCGACCCGGGGTTCCGGAACCTGGTCCGGGCAAAGGCCCGCGAGAACGGCAAAAAAGTCTACATTCCGAGCGGGGCAATCTTCGGCCTCGACAACCTCAAGATCGGGAGGATATCGACACTCAGAAAGCTCCTGCTCCGGACAACCAAGAGCCCTGCAGCACTGGGAATCGAGGCTGACGAACGGCGGCAGATCTTCGCCGGGAAGGCAAACGAGTGCATCAAATCCTTCCCGAAAAACGTCAATGTATCGGTTGCCATGAGCC
>NZ_PIZH01000046.1 GCF_002835825.1 Methanoregula sp.
CCCGTCAGGTATCCGGGAACACGGCTTTGGGGGAAGGGGTCTCAGCGGTGTTCGCGTTTTTTCAGGACTTCGGAGGCATACTTTGCCAGCCCGTAGACCCCGTCGGTGGACGGATGGACTTCGATAAAATCGGAAAAGTCGTGTACCGAGAAGTGACGCCTCATTAAAAGTGCCACATAACCGGCAATCAGTCCGCCCCCGGGAGAGGCCGTTGCCATCCCACTTAGCGTGCCATCCGGTGCAACGAGAATCTTTGCAAAGCCGGTATCTGAGGACGGGACAGCCCAGAACGTTCCGGGTCCGGCTACACCGGGAATGACCAGAGGTTTTGCCCGGGGATGGTTGTTGGAGCAGAACGCAAGTTCATACCCAAGGTTGAGAGCTTGCGGAATGGCTGAGTAATCCATCTTCCTTTGTGCCCCGAGAATATTGTCTGCTGCCACGATCCCCTGCAACCGGGCAACCGGAGTCAGGAACGGTGGGCCGGTAACATCGCCTGCTGCAAAAATTCCCGGGAGGTTCGTCCGCATGTAATCATCGACAATTACCTCGCCGTTGGGTCGCTTTGCGATTCCTTCGAGCATCCCGGAATTAGGTGCGAGTCCTGCTGCTACGAGAATCGCGTCGCAGCCAATTACACTCTCTTTTCCACCGTGTTTCACGGTGATTTCAAGGGTTTCCCCCGCACGTCGGACCGCAAGGACATCAGTGCCCTCCCGGATCTCCACACCGGCAAGCTCGCGTTCCGCCCGTTTCCGGATGGTCTCATCGAGATTTTTCAAAAAACCGCTCCGGGAAAGAACCGTGACCCTGCTCCCGAACCGGGAAAAGATGTAGGCAAATTCCGCTGCCATGATCCCCCCGCCGATAATAATTAGCCTCTTTGGCAGGGATTTCATGGCCTTCAGGGAATGGGGTGTGAAAACACCCACATTATGGATACCATCAATGTCCGGCAGTGCCGGGCGCGACCCGGTGGAAAGGATGACAGCATCACCGTTCAGTCTCTCGCTGCCGACAACAACCTCCCTGCCATCAAACTTCCCCTCCTGTCCGTAGAGAATTTCCACGCCGGCGTCCCGTGTCTCTTTGTCAAGAACACCCGCGATGGTCTCCTGCACCTTTGTCATCTCGTGCAGGAGCGCCGTAAAGTCGAGATCCGGGACCTTCCCGAGGATCCCGAGCTCGCTGAACGTTCCCGCGGCCTGGATATGCCGTGCAACGTCATTCAAGGCACAGACCGGCATGCACCCGTAATGGAGGCACTGTCCGCCTATACCGCCTTTCTCGACGAGCGTGACCTCCCTGCCGGCAGTTGCCAGCCGTATCGCGGCGAGCCGTCCTGCGGGACCCCCGCCAAGGATCACGATCATGGGTGCCTTCCCTTCCGGCTGAAGCGGGAATTGTTGCAGGGTATGCCCCTAGTAACACGAATAAAAAGAGGAAAATGCGGGATCATGTGCGCGTCAGAAGACTTCGACGCCCTCATCCATTGGCTCTGAGAGCAGTTCACCGGTAAATGCATTCACTTCCACGATCTTTTTGCCCCGGATCTGCCAGACCGGGATGTAGACCTGCCTGGTCTCCACGGTGATATTCTTCCGGTCGGGCTTCAGGACCTTCTCCTCGTAGAAGATAGCGTCCCCCTTCTCCTGCTTGATCCGAACCTTCTGGGTCAGCCGGTCGATCAGCTCGCTGACGATCCGTTCTGTTGCTTCCTCTTTCCGGATATGGGGATCGCACACCTCAGCCCCACCGGGGATCTCTTTCTCCTCGGCCAGTTTCCCGTCTAGGTCGATCCTGATCCCGTTGATGGCATTGATGGCTCCCCACCCGTCGGCATCGAACGGGATCCGGCGGTCCTTGTACACCTGCTCGCCGGTGCTGGTGAAGTGGAAGAGGAAGTAGGGCATGAACCGGAGCTTTGCCTGACCCTGGACGCCCCCGCTACGAATTGCAGCCTGTTCTGTAATCTTGACCGGGAAATGGAGGAGCGTAATCCCGGAAGGCTCATCCCTTACTGCCTCAGCCGCAGCGGCAGCTGTTGCCTTTGCCCGTGATGCGGTGAGATCGAGGGCAAGTTCGCGACCAACGATATCTGCAAGCACTGCTTCACCGGTGTACCGTACAAACTCCTCGACACCCCACTGGATGCAGTTCTCTGTGGTGATATTCTTATCAAGGGTGAAAAGCAGTTTCTTGCAGGTCATCTCATGGTCGTCGATCATAAGACTGTAGTTGGTTTTATCAAACTGGGCGATCATGTTCCGGTCGTTTGAACAAAGCACAAGAATGCATGTGCTGTCATGAATCGCAGAAAGATCGAGGGGGTCATCGACCTCTTCCACCTCAAAACGAGCCGCTTCAAGAATGAGTCTCATCGCATTCTTGGCTTTTTCCCGCATGTCGTGTTCCATTAAGAATACATTTTCATGGTCTTATAGAACAATTTTTCTATTGAAATGCCCGAGATTACTGTAATGAACCCCCCTCTGAAATTTGTCAACAACTCAATCGAGGACTATGCCATCCAGACAACGTACGATCCGGCAAAAAATGAGGGGAGCATTGTCTACAACCTGTCCCTGGTGAAAACAGAGGACCTGGAATTTGCGATCTCGGTTCTCAAGGATGCCCATAAGACCGGCCTCAGCGTGAGCGGGCGGGTCAGGTTCCTTGAACCGGGGGAGAAAATCTCCAGTTTTACCATTCCTCCTGGCAACACGGGAATCTGCACCATGTGCAGTATCACGTTTGACGGGATCCTGATCCGTCATGGCATTCCAATACGGCCTATTGGTGGTGGAATTGTAGAGATCGAGAACCGGACACCGGTCCGGTTCACCCACATAATCCTTTATGAAAACACCACCATCGATCCGCTCCAGGTCCTGATGTCCCAGAAGACCACCTCTGTGACTGATGTGATGCGCAAAGGCAGTGGCAACATTCTTGCCAATATCCGGGAATTTCACATGGAAGCTGAGTCCCTTGTCGGCCAGGTGCTTGATGAACTATCGGGCACCGGCTTCTCCCCCGTTCTTGACGTTGGCATGCCCAACGTTCCCCTCCTTGGCGTCCCGGTCAGCCCGCAGTTTATCGGTATTGCGGCAATCGGGGGAACGAATCCCCTTGCAGCGATCCGGGAAGGCGGCAGATGGGTCCAGGTCCAGGCCATGAAAGGCCTCATGGACGTATCGGAAATGGAAGAGATCCGGGACTACTAACGAACGTCTTCGTTCCTGAATGGGACCCTCTGAACGTCTCTCCAGATGCCAAGAAAAACTGCGACACCCGGTATTATCTACTTGAAAGGTGAACGATGTGGTTATGTTTGGGTGGGACGGGGAGCTGCCTCCCCCAACGGTTCGGACAATCGATGAGATGCGACCGGTCCTTGCCGACCCGAAATGTGCACATGAGGGTCCGTTGTATTGCATGTATCGTGACCTTGCACAGTCCGATGCCGACTGGACGTGGCTGCATGCCCACAAACTGCGGTATGACCTGACGGTTATTCCCCCCGGCAACCTTTGCGGTGAATGGGTCAAGACCAAAGGCCATTACCACCCGAGGAACCCGTGCGGCGTGGGTTACCCGGAGATATATGAGGTCCTGGAAGGAAAAGCCCGGTATCTCCTGCAGTCCCTGGACCTCCTCGATATTGTCATGATCGATGCACGTGCCGGAGATCTTGTCGTCATCCCGCCCGGATACGGCCATGTCACCATCAACCCGACCATGGATGAGACGCTGGCCATGGCAAATATCGTCTCAACAGAATTCGAGAGCGAGTACGGGGAGTATATCTCCCGCCACGGAGCGGCCTATTTCGCATTCTGTAACGGCGAGATCCGGAAGAATGCCCGTTACCCCCGTGTTCCCCCAGTACGATCGGCGAGCCCGGGTTCCGGCCGCGGGGGCGTTCCCAAAGGGCCCCTCTACAGCCTTATCGGGGACGAGAAGGTCTTATCCTTCCTCAATTATCCCGAACGGTTCGGTCCTCTCTTTGAGAGACTGTTAACAGATTAGGGGCAGGCATTCGCTTGTGCCCGCTCTTTTTTACCAGTGCGAGAACCTTTGCTTCCGTGGGATTTTGTGCCTTCCATGCATTCTCTTCAAGTGCCCTGAGTGATGTATCGATCTCGGCGTAGGAAAGCCCGATCTCCTTCTCGTCGCTTTGCCCTTCCCACAATCCGGCAGAAGGGACCTTCCTGATGATGGCCTCAGGGATGTCAAGTTCCCGTGCGGCCACGTAAATATCGGACTTGAAGAGATGGAGGAGTGGCTGGATATCGGCTGCATTATCGCCGTTTTTTGTGCAGTAGCCCAGCATGTACTCGCTCCGGTTCGAGGTGCCACAGACAATCCGGTGGTCCCGGTTCGCGTAATAGTACAGGGTGACCATCCGGATCCGGGCCATCAGGTTCCCGAGGAGATAGGGGGTTTCTGTAAAGCCGGGCAGGGACCGGAAGCCTTCGAGCATCGGATCGATACTAACCACATCATGGGGGATTGTTAACCGGCTGCACAGGTTGGCTGCATCGCGGAGATCGTCAGGATTGCTCACTGATGAAGGCATCAGGAGGCCCAGTACGTTTTCCGGCCCCACGGCCCGGCAGCAGAACGCGGCCGCTACTGCAGAGTCAATCCCCCCACTCAGGCCTACGACAATCCCTTTGCACCCGGTCTGCCAGTAGGCATGCCGGATCATCTGCTCGACCCTGCCCATGCGGCACCCGAGCCCGTCTTCAGTATCCATACGATTCTTCCTCTAATTGTTACCGGGTTTCTTCATCAACTGTTCGGTGCGTGTGCTGTCCCGTATCGGGCTCCTGCGCAGCAGAGATCATCTCGCCAAGATTCAGGATCGCGTGGGGTGCCGCCGGGTGGCGAAGGGTATAAGCTCCCAGCAGGGTTTTCACATCCTCATACAGAGAGTCATTTTCCTGTGCAGCAGGTACGGTGCCCGCTTCCAGCCCGTGAATTTGGGAATACAGAGCGATCTCGCTGGAGGGAATATGGCAGAAGGGGGCGATTACGGGGAGTGTTCCCGTCTCCTCCGGTCTCGCCCTGATGCCAGTCATCGGCTCTCCCCTGAAAATTCCGGCAAGGATTGCCGCAGAGCAGTCTTCGAGTGTGGTTGCCCATGCAATCCTGGTTGTTCCGGCTCGTATCACTGCGGAAACGGGATTCTTTGGGCCATCCCCCACGATCCCCGATACCCGGATATCCCTCCGCTTACCGGTCAGGTTCTGGAGAAAGAAGAGAAGGGCATTTTCAGCAGGATCTCCCGTGAGGATCACAGCAATATGATCGCCCGTCTGCATTCCTTTCTGCTGGCGGATCGTGCGCTTGGCTTTTGTCTCGATGTCGGCAACAAGGTGCGCCTCGCAGAGATACTGGCCGGAATATGGCTGGTAATGAATAGCGTCCTGCCTGCACTTGCTGCACTGCATCCGTCTGACCCGATCATTTCTGGACAATGTAAGATGTTTAAGGTTATGCAACCCGGAATGCTCAGGTGCTGAAGGTTTTATACTCTTGCACATAACCTCTCTAACGGATATGGTCGTCGCCGCGGAACAGATCCGCAACCTGAACAAATACGAGAGGTCGATCCTGCTTGCCCTTGAACGCGGGATGAAGCGGTACTCCTGGGTACCGCTCGAACACATACGTACCGCAACAAAGCTCTCAGAATCCGAGGTCAATTATCGCCTCTCCCGGCTCATTGCCTGGGGGATGGTCCGGTTCAACCCGGTGCCGTACGATGGGTATGCTCTTGTCTTCGGTGGATACGATACGCTGGCCCTCACGGCGCTGACCCAGAAGGGAAGTATCTCGGCCCTTGGCTCGCTTCTCGGGGAGGGAAAGGAGTCGATTGTGCACGAGGCACTCGGTCTTGGTCCCGTTGCCATCAAGTTCCACCGGGTTGGTCAACGCTCGTTCTCGTCTGCACGGGTGAACCGGGAGTATATGGAGGAGGGGCACTGCCCCTGGCTGATTGCCTCAAAAAGGTCGGCGGAGCGAGAATATCAGGCCTTAAAAGCCCTGCACCCTGAGGTCAGCGTCCCACTCCCCATTGCCCAGAACCGGCATGCTGTGGTGATGTCTCTTATTGAAGGATTGATCCTTAACCGTACCCCCCTTGAAACCCCGGAAAAAACCCTTGATGAGATCCTCGAAAATGTCCGGAAAGCATACCGGGCCGGCATCATCCATTCGGATCTTTCTGAATACAATATCCTTGTTGAGAACGGGCTGTGTGTCCTCATTGACTGGCCCCAGTGGATCGGGAACGATAACCCCAATGCTGAGGCCATTGTAGGACGGGATATCGACAATATCCTCGCATTCTTCAAACGGAAATATAAGATACGGCGTGACCGGGAGGTTGCGTTGCAATGGGTGATCGGCTGAAGGTTTTCGGTATTGATATCATCAAAGGATCAATTCGGTCCCGCTCCCGTCGGCCGATGTACGCGCTCGTCCGGATGGACGGCTCACGCATCGAGAGTGAGACTGAGGTTTCCCTGTTCCGGCTCTTCCGCCTCCTTGCTGCGGAACAACCGGATATTCTTGCCGTTGACAGCCTGCAGGAGATCGCAGCAGACCAGCATGAACTCTTCTTCTTCCTGCAGGGTCTTCCCCCAAAGACCCGCCTTGTCCAGGTGACGGGCGGTGAACGCAAGGAGTCGCTCCAGAAAGTTGCCGGAAGGTATAACATCAGTTTCAACAAGTTCGATCCCTTTGCGGAAGCACGGACAACGGCACAGGTTGCCACGCTGGGCGCCGGGGCTGAAGTGATCGCGTTCGAGAACGAGAGCGAGGTCGTGGTCAGCCGTCACCGGTCTCCGGGCAAGGGCGGGTGGAGCCAGAACCGGTATGTGAGGAAGATGCATGGGGCCGTGCAGCTCAAGGGAAGGGAGATTGAACAGGCACTTGTTACCGCTGGCTTGCGGTACGAGAAGAAGGAGACCCGGGCCTTTGGTGGGTGCAGCAGGGTTGCGTTCCGGGTCTTTGCCGTCCGTGACCAGGTGCCGGTTTCCACATACAGGGGTGCTGACGTACAGGTACGGATCAGTGGCAAGCGGCTTGAGCGGATCCGGTTCCGCCCGCTCTCAGCGAAACCCCGGTACCTGATCGTGGGAATCGATCCCGGGACAACGACGGCCTTTGCCGCACTGGACCTTGATGGGAACCTCCTCCACCTCCAGAGCTCGCGCCAGATGACGATGTCTGATGTCATTGAGGCGCTCTACAAATTGGGAAAACCGCTCATCATCGCCTCCGATGTCGAGCAGATGCCTTTTTCGGTGGAGAAGATCCGCCGTGCTTTTTCTGCGATAGCGTTTACCCCGAAACAGGACACCAGTGTCGAGACGAAGATGGAGCTTACCGCCCCGTTCGAGTACGCGAACGACCATGAGCGCGACGCGCTGTCTGCGGCGCTCGATGCGTTTCGGCAGTACCGCCACCGGTTCCAGAACCTGATGAAGCGGATCCCGCCAGGGCACGACCTTGACGAAGTGAGGGCGCGGGTTCTGCGGGGGCAGTCGCTTGAACAGGTCATCGGGGAGATGAACACGGTTACCCCGGTTCCAGTACCTGATGCCCCTCCGGTCACGGTTGATGAAAAGCACGATGAGCGGGTGCGGGTGCTGGATGGCATGGTGAAACGTCTCAAGGTATATGTGTCCGAACTACAGGAAGAGATCAAGGCAAAGGATTACGAGATCCGCCGCATCTCCTCCTGCCTGAAGAAGGTCAGTACATCAAGGGATGCCGAACTGGCAAAGGATGCTGAAGTACTAAAACGGGACGCCGTCATCCAGAGCCTGAAAAAGCGCCTGCACAAGGAGGAGCGGCACAACCGGAACCTGGTAAAGCGCCTTGCCCGGATCCGGAAATTTGCCGAGCTCTCGATGGAAGGCGATGTTGTCCCGGTGAAGGTTATGGACACCCTCACAAAGGAGGGGCTCCGCAGGCTTGCAGATGATGTCGGTGTGGATGAGGGGGATCTTGTGTACGTTACCCGGACCGACGGGTGGGGGAGGAGCAGTGTCCGCGATATTGCGGATCTCCGCGTTCGTGCAGTCATCGTGGCAGAGAAGACCTTTGGCGGGGGGGACCCGCACCTGTCTCTCTCGTTTCGTGAGGCCGGTATCCCGCTCCTCTCCGATAAGGAGACGATCACTCAGGTCCGGGGAAAGCAGGGGCTCTGCGGCAAGGATGCACTGGAGTCCGCGCTCGCCCGCTGGAAGGGAGAGCAGGAGCAGCACGAGCGCGAGAAGAAAACGGAACTGATCGAGCACATCTTCAAGGAGTACCAGAGCGAACGGGGTAAGGTGGTGAAGAAAGGTGGATGACCGGGATCTTCTGAAAACTGTGATGGGCATTGTCGGGAAAGAGAAATGCAGTGACGACTGTGCCGAATTTGCCTGTGGCGGGCAGGTCATGGTGGCGACAACCGACATGCTCCACCGGTCAACCGACTTTGTTCCGGGGATGAGCGACTGGCAGGCAGGCTGGATGAGCGCGGCGGTCACTCTCTCAGACATTGCGAGCATGGGCGCTGCACCGAAATATCTCCTGATTGCCGTCGGCCTTGACGACTGGAAGAGCCTTGAGGGCGTCATGCAGGGGGCAAAGGATTGCTGCACGAAGTACGGTGCGGAGATTATCGGCGGCGACATCGACCGGCACAACGAGCTTACGATCGTGACCACCGGCCTCGGCATTGTTGAAAGGCGGGATATCATACGGAGGACCGGGGCATGGCCGGGCGATCTTGTCTGTATCACTGGTACACCAGGGCAGGCACAGGCATGGCTGGACGGGTACCCCCAGTTCGAGAAGTTTTTATTCGAGCCGCAGCCCCGGGTAATCGAGGGACAGCTTCTCGGGAAAGCCGGCGTGAGCGCAATGATGGATGACAGCGACGGCATTGCCCTTTCGCTCTACGACCTGATGAGCGTGAACGAGAATTGCGGCGTTGCACTCGACTCCTCAAAACTCCCCCTGCCTCCCGGCATCCCCGTAGAACAGGCACGCGAACTTGCTCTTTACGGCGGTGGTGACTATGAGCTTGTTCCTTATACACTTTTTCCCCGTCCGCGGAAGGGGATGGTGTAGATGTGGGTGGTCCCCGCGTCAGTAAAAAAAAACAGTGTATACATAACTCCTAGGTATCGTAGTGGTGGTCACAGTCTATGTGTGACTAGACGAGCTAGACAA
>NZ_PIZH01000047.1 GCF_002835825.1 Methanoregula sp.
GAACAGATCATCAGGGAACTGCACCAGGTGCCACGCCAGCATTACCTTGAGATCCTTGATTTTACCGGGTGAAAAAGAAGAAAGGCAGCAAATAATTTCCGGAACAGCACTTGCCAGCGAATCTTCCTTAAAAAAAGGACTGGCTGCGTCCTGAGGAAGACGAGGCATGGGCGGACTTGTAAAAGGCGACGTCGTTGTTGTCTCATTTCCTTTCTCTGATTTGAGCAGCACCTGACGAAGGTTCCAGTATTAACCGGTCCCGGGTTCAGTCAAACCATCACAACCCCCGGCCCACTCCGCACCCCGATCCCATCCTTTGATAATCCCTCATGCCAACAGACTTTCCATGAACATTCCCGACGCATTCCGGTACGGTTTCGCAGCCTTTGTCGTACTTGCGGCAATCGTCCTCACCGTGTTCCCCGCAACAGCACACTCCCCGTCAGACATCCAGATGTCCTACAATGACGCAGCAAAAGAACTGACCGTCGTGATCACGCACCCGGTCCCGGACCCGCAGTCCCACTACATCAGGAACGTGAAAGTAAAGGTCAACGATGTCGTGTCTGTCGACATGGACTACAAGAGTCAGCCATCACAGGACAGCGTAACCTACACGTATTCCCTCCCGCTCAATCCCGGCGACACGATCCGGGTCACGGCAGCCTGCAACCAGGGCCCGTCCCTGACAAAGACCCTGGACATCACGTCGCCTTCAGCAGCTGCAGCAACGGTTTCGGGATACACGGTTGAACCGGCTGCACCGCTGACAGCAGAGGCTCCCGCACCGGCACCGGTCACAACGCAGAAATCCGCTCTTGGCATCCTGCCGGTCATCGCAGCAGCGGCATTCGTGCTTGCAAAAAAGAGATAATATTTTTACAGGTCGCCGCCACGGCCCCTGCGCCGCTCTTCGTAGGGGATCTCGGCACTTTCGCCACGGCCGGGTTTCTTCCGGTCGCGCTTGACACTCTCGAACCGATCTTCTAAGGGAATGTCCATGCTCGCGCCCCGGGGCAGGGGCTCGCGCTCGTACCGCGATGATCCCCCGAACCGTTCCTCAAGTGGGATCTCGACGCTCTTTCCCTTTGACAACGGTTCGCGTGCCTGCCGTGCATACTCGAACCGGTCGGAGAGAGGAATATCAACGCTTGCACCCTTGCTGAGTTCCCCGCGCTCGCTCCGGGCGCGTTCGAACCGGTCCTGGAGCGCGATCTCGTTGCCCCTCACTTCATTGTACCTGCCCTGACCGGTGCGCTCGCGCTGCTGCCGGTTCTCTTCCACCGCATAGTGGTTGCCGCGGCGTGCCGGAAGCCCGCGGGGAGCAGCCTCTGACGGCACATCCGCATCGCCAATAAACTCGATACCGCCATCATCGTTTTCGCGTGACGGCCTCCGCCCGGAAGAGAGCGCCACGGCACCCCGCGGGGCCGGACGCTGGCCGGTGTACGCATACGGGCTGCCCTTCTTCTCACTCCGGATCTTCGCCACCTGTTCCTCGATATGGGCATTCCGGTCGGCCTCGCTCCACTCCGTGAATACCAGGAACTGGAGGAACGCATCGGGCCCGCGGAAGACCGATGCATCGATCCGGTCAAAGAGGAAGGTCCTGGCGACATCCCCGAACCATCCCCCGGACCGCTCGGTGATGACACCGTTGCCGGGTTCAAAGACAAGGACCCGCTCGATCTCCCCGTTCCGTCCCCAGACCGTCTCCGCAATCCCTTCGTCCTCGAACGTGATCAGTTTCCCGACTGCCCCATAGTCCCCGCCATCCCGGATGGCGATCCGCTGCACGCCATCCTCGAACCGGAAGGTCCGGGGGCGTGTCCCGAACGCGAAAACCTCTTCCACCATGCCCAACTTGTCGAAGACAAAGCGCCGGAGCGTACGGTCCGGCCGGGCGGGATCGCACTCCGTCATGATCTCCGCTGATGGGTCGAAGCGGTACTGCCTCCGCAGGGATTTTTTTGCATCCAGCACGCGGACTCCCCCGTTCCCGTACTGGTAAAAGCGCACCACCGGCCCCCTGCGGGTGCCTTCATGCTCTGTTATGACAGCATCGGTCATCTCTGCAGCTCACCCCGTTTTTATACGTATTCTCAAGATGTACGGTTATCCTGTCTCCAGAGAAATAGTTTGTTCCGGAACCGGGCACAATCATGGCAGAAAAAGAGTAACCTTCATTGATATGAGCGTACAATGGGTATCCTGAAATGACAGAGGACTTCCAGGTCTCTTCCGTTCCCGCGGGTGACTCAGCCCCGTCGGCAAACATGGAAACAACGGTATCTCCCGTTAACGCACAGGGCCGCACGCTCTACCTTGCCAAGTGGACGACACGCTTCTGGGCATGGGTCATCGACTTCTTCATGGTCATCCTCTTCCTCAATATCATCCGGGGCATCGTCGATTCGCTCGGGTGGACCATCCCCCTGTATTTCGATCCCTGGCACTGGGAACCTTTCGAGTTTGCGTTCCAGACCCTCTTCTTCTTCCTGTACTGGACGGTCATGGAAGGCTTCCAGGGCAGGGGCCAGTCCATCGGCAAGATGGTGATGAACCTCAGGGTTGTCAGCCGTGACGGGACAAAGATCGATTTCAAAGAAGCCGTTATTGAGAGTTTCGGCAAAGCATTCCTTCTCCCGCTCGACTGCCTGATCGGCTGGCTCGCGATGCCCGAGACCAAGCTCCGGGTCTTCAACCGGCTCTCGGGCACCATCGTGATCAAGACCGATTACAAGGAGCCCGCCGGGATCCTGTACGTGAAAGACAAGGAATGAGCGGGGCCTTCCTGCATCCTTTTTTTACAGGAGTGCCTGCACGGAGCGGTTATGGATACCCCTGGAGAGAGAGAAGAAACTGCGGAGGAGAAGAACAGGGCGGCCCGATCACCGGGGTACGAAGAGAGGCTCGCACATTTCATTGCTCTCCTGGAAGACGATGACGTCTCCTCGCGGTGGAGAGCCGCGGAAACACTGGGACGGATTGGGGATCCGGCTGCTACGGGGAACCTCATCGATGCGTTATGGGACGAAGATCCGCGGGTGAGGACAAAGGCGGTCTGGGCGCTCGGGCGAATCGGCGATGACCGGGCGATCCCCCCGCTCCGGCGCTTGTACCGGATGGAGTCCGAAGAAGCCCGCGAAGATATCAGTGACGCGATCGCGGTGATCGGTCGCCGCAGAGCCGGAACGGGCCCGGGCGATTTTCCAGAGCGATGAGGGGCGGTGGAGAGAGAAAGAGTATTTATCGGATGGCACAGTGAACAGGACAACGGGAATACTGCATGCCCGAGATCGAATCCCTGTACCGGAAAGTCGGCGGGAAAATTCTCATCGAGATCGACCTCAAGTCGGTCGACCAGATCTTCAACTCGCTTGACCATGCCCCGTTTCATGAAAAAGAGCTGGACCCGGACGCAGCGGAGTACATTGTCGATATCGTTGACGATTTCCCTTTGAAAACCCCCTTCCACCTTATCATCTACCTGCCGGTCTGCATCCACTGCAGGGAACAGGCTGATACGATCCCCGCGGCGATCCGTTCACATTTCCGGTACCGGATGCTGGTCCAGGACCTGAAGTTCCGGGAGAAATTTCGTCAGGGGAGATGGGCGCTTCTTGTCGGCCTCACTTTCCTCACGATCGCCCTGCTCGCCCGGCAATTCGTTGCAGCGTACCTGGCCGCAGACCACCTCCTTGCCCAGATTTTCGCTGACGCCCTCCTGATCATCGGCTGGGTAGCCATGTGGGAGCCGGTCACGATCCTGCTCTACCAGCTCTGGCCTATTGTCAAGATGAAGAAGGTATACGAGAAGATCACTACTATGGAGATCGAGATCCTCCCCTCATCGTAAGGAGGAAGGTCAGGCTTTTTTGATCCGGTGCAGCGGGGACCGGAGTGCTGCGATGACCTCTTTCGTGCTCCCTGAAGGTTCACCGGTACAATCCGCCATCGATCCCTTTCCGGACCGGAGCGCGGATACGATGCAGGAGATCGCTTCCCCGTGCGAGGGGCCATAGCCCCCTTCGAGGACGAGCGCGAGCGGCCGATCCGCGGACTGCATGAGAAAGGCAGTAAGGTTCGAAAAGTCGGCGGGACGGAGGGTGAGACACCCGAAAGGATCATCGAAGAGAGTGTCCTGTCCCGCAGACACGATCAGGACTTCGGGCCGGAACCGTTCAATTGCCGGAACGAAGACTTCTGTAAACACTGCGAAAAAATCCGCAGCACCCGCCCCGCACGCGAGCGGCGCATTGAGCGTGTACCCGGTCCCGTCACCGATCCCGGTCTCGCCCGTCCTCCCGGAGAACGGGAAGAGGTGCTCCTGGTGCACGGAGCAGTACAGTACCTTGTCGGATCCGTAAAACGCATGCTGAGTCCCGTTGCCATGGTGGACGTCCCAGTCAACGATAGCAACCCGGTCGACGTCCCGAAGGATGTGGGCAGCCGCGATCGCGGCATTGTTCAACAGGCAGAACCCCATGGCACGCTCGTGTTCTGCATGGTGGCCCGGCGGCCGGACCATGGCAAATGCGTGCTCCCCGTCAAGCGTCCGCTCTGCCGCAGAAAGTGCAGCACCGGCTGCCCCGAGCGCTGCGTCATACGAGGCACGGGTCACATAGGTATCTGCATCAAGGAAACCGGGAACCGTGGCTGCAGCAGAACGCTTCCGGAGCCATTCCGTGTACCACGGCGCGTGGATCCGGTGCACTGCCTCATCCGGTGCCGGTTCTGCAGTCCGGAAAACCGTACCCGGAGGAACGCCCGCAAGCGCTGCAAGAAAACGGGCGTTACACTCGGGATGGGCAGGATGGTCGTGCCCGGCACTGGCCGGGCTGGTGATCACAGAGAAGTGCACCGTTATTCCCCCAAAATACCCGCGGCGTACAGGTTTACGGGACTATTGCCGCTTCTGAGTATATGCTGGTTATGGAGAAACGGAAGAGGGTGTGAAAGCCGGGCTTGTGAGCGATCAGAACCCGGTGCTTATCTCCCCAAGTTGTTTCGCACAATCCGGGCAGAACATCTTCTTCTTGCAGTCAAGCTCGTCGAGCGTGTTGGGCCGGAACATGATGCACTCAGGATTTTCACAGTGCCCCAGGCCCAGCAGGTGCCCGATCTCGTGGGAGCCTTCCTTGGTGATCCGGTCGATCAGGTCATCGTCATGGTGCTCCCGCCCGTAATACTCGTTGCCGAGACGGGCCGTCGAAACAACCGCTGCCCCCACCTGTTCGCGGGCAAGACCGAAGACAAAATCGTTCCCGTTCCGGAAGAGGTCCTGGTGGACGACAAGGAGGACCGGCTCGTCAATCCCGTGACGGTGTTTGTACGCCTGGACGCTGTCGAGCAGGGCCTGCGCATCCACCTGGTGGCGGGCATTGTTGTATCCCATCAGCCGGACATGGTTCTCTGAAACGGTTGTCCGGACACCAAGGATCGAGGAGATGATCCGGGAGACCGGCACCTGGAGGCCGGGCGGGGATAAGGCATCCCAAAAAATATGGACATGCATCGCAATATTCTGTTGGAATGGGCTCCTATAAACGTATTGAGAAATGCGTCGGGGAATTTATCGCCACGCATTACACGAGCCCCGTTGAGGTCGGTGTGGGAAACAACCCGGGCGCAGTGGAGGTCATCCGGGCAGCCGGGGTCCCGGCCCGGTGCACGGACATCCGTGAGCGGACCGTACCGGAAGGAGTGGTCTTCCGCATTGACGACGTGTTCGAACCCGACCTTTCTTTTTACCAGGGTGCTGACGTAGTGTACGCGATCCGCCCGGCGATAGAGATGCTCCCGCCGCTCATTACGCTCGCACAACGCCTTGGCTGCGACCTTCTCGTGTACCATCTCGGGTTCGAGACGTACGGGAACGGCGGTGAGAGGATCGACTGCGGGGTGATCCTCCACCGGTACGTCCGCGGTTCAGAACCCGTCAAAGAGCGTTGACTGGGTCTTTGCCGGCGCCTTCTTCGTCTCCGGCTCTTCCGCGGGCGCCTGTTCTTCCTTCACCATTGCCGGCTCTTCTTTCACTGGCAGGGGTACTACCGCCGGGGCCTCTGTTTCCGGTAACGGGAGCTCCCCTTTCTTCTGCGATTTCTCCGGCTTTGGCTCCTTCTTAGCCTTCTTTGGCGGAGCTGCTTCCTTCTTCGCCTCTTTCTCCCGCTCTTTCTCTTCCTGCACGATCGCCCGGATGATCTCGGCAGCCCGTGCCCGGTCGTTTAAGAAGAAATTGAGCTGGTCTGCGTCAAACGAGAGCTCACGGGAGAACCCCGACGGGTCCTGCCCAACGAGGAGGGAGATAGTGTCAAGATACTGCTCCCGCAGGGTGTCCTGCGGGACGTGCATTGTCGATGAGACCTTGTTTAAGGTCGCAATACGGATTGTCTTCTGCTTCTTTGCTGCGGCCATCTTCTGCCAGCGCTCGGGGGGCATGATCCGGGCATGGATGCCCTTTCCCCCGGCAGCGTCCGCAACGCCAAGCAGCATCACCGCCGTGGCGTACCGCCAGAGCGTGTGGTACTGGCGGCGGTACGTGTAGCCGAGGTACTGGTCTGCCCGCGAGAGGTACCGGTATGCCTGCTCAACGGAACGGGGATCCGTAAGATGGGGGACGCTCCCCTCGACCCATTGGACGATGGTGTCCGGGGTGTCGTCGACATCGTACGAGAGCCGCATCAGCTCGTCATCGCGGGTCTTGCCGAACAGGGCCGTGATGAGCGAGAAGATGGAGACCCGTTCATCTTTCTGCGAGGTGTGGACCTGCCCGTCATCGAGACGGTCTCTTCCAAGGGCAGAGGCATAGAGCATGTTGACCGCGGAGCGGATATCGCCCCCGGCGCTCTCGGCAATCGACTGGACCGCGGCATCGCTGCAGCTGATCTTCTCGGCGGAACACAGGTACCTGAGCCGCGGGACAATGGACCGTGCGGGCACGGCCTTGAACTGGATTGGCTCGCAGCGGGCCCGGATCTCCGGCGAGATCCCGTACAGGTCGTTTGCAATCAGGACCATCGGCTGCTGCGCGTGCCGGATGCACTCGAGGATCGCCTTTGCCCCGCCGCGGTCGGCATTCCCCTGCAGGTTGTCCGCCTCGTCAAGGACGATGAGCTTCCGCGTTGCGCCGGTCAGGCTCGCGGTCACGCTCCCGGCGCCGGCGATCCGCTCGATCACCGCAGCCGTCCGCTGGTCGCTTGCATTCAGCTCGACAACTTCCCAGTTCATGTCGTTTGCGAGCGCGTACGCCGCAGAGGTCTTGCCGATGCCGGGCTTGCCGTAGAGGAGGAGCGGCCGGGACTTCCTCGTCCAGGTCTTTGCCCATTCCGCGATCTGCATCACCGAAGTCTTATTTCCCACGAGATCTGCGAGGTGTGCAGGGCGGTACTTCTCTGCCCAGTCCATAATCAGTCTACATTTGCGGGGCTACCAATAAAAGCGCTTTTGTACGAGTGGCGGTCCGGCGTGTAAGGGAATAACAAATGAATTATCTCTGATGAGGCGCAATTAGGATAACACGAGTATCCGTGCTCCGTGCACGGACGGTATTTTCAGGTGATGTCGTGGTCCGCAACTGCTCCACAGAATCGATCGCAAAGGTTGTCCGGGAATACGAGGGCGTGAAGAGGAAACACGCCATCGGCGAGATGGTCAAGGCACTGCGGATCGATGCCCCGCACGTCGTGGCCGCGTTCGGCGAGGACGCGGCAGTGATCGAGCACAACGGCGAGGCACTTCTCCTTGCTGCGGACGGCATCTGGTCGAAACTGATGGAGGCAGACCCCTACTGGGCAGGGTACTGCTCGGTGCTTGTCAATATCCACGATATCGCGGCAATGGGCGGCCGGCCGATCGCGATGGTGGATGTTTTTTCCCTGTCAAAGGGCATGATCCAGGAGCAGGTGGTGAAAGGGATGCACGACGCATCAGCGCAGTTCGGTGTCCCGATCGTGGGCGGCCACCTCCACCCGGACGCACCCTACAGCGTCATCGACGTCTCTATTTTAGGCTCGGCCCGGCTCGACTCGATCATCTACAGCCACACGGCACAGGACGGCGACATTGTCGTGATGGCCATTGACCTGAACGGCCGGGTCCACCCCTCCTGCGCCCTAAACTGGGACTCGGTGACGATGAAGTCCGCAGCCGAAGTCCGGGCACAGATCGCACTTCTCGAGGAGATCGGCAAAAAGCATCTTGTGACCGCAGGAAAGGACATCAGCAACCCCGGCCTCATCGGGACACTCGGCATGCTCCTTGAGATCAGCGGCAAAGGCGGCGAGATCGATCTCGGCCAGATTCCAAAACCGGACCTTGCACAGAACGGCATGACGTTCGAGCAGTGGGTCCGGATGTACCCGGGCATGGGCTTCATCCTGACGGCAAAAGAGGAGAATATCCCCGAACTCATCAGGACGTTTGCTGCTGTCGGCATGACGGCAAAAGCCATCGGCCGGGTGAACAACAGCAAGTCCCTTACCGTCCGCTACGATGGCAGCGAGACCGAGGTCTTCGACTTCATCAACAACGGGATCATGCACCTGACTGAAGAGGACGTTGCATGCCAGCCGCGGTGAAGCGGGTCGGTATCGGGATCTTTGAGGACCCGGAGAAGGTCATCGAAAGTGCAGTCGCTGTCTGCACATCGATTGAGGTCTTCTGCTATTGCAGGCCAGGCATTGTGAAGGACAAGCCTTCCAAGGCGTCGGTCCATTTCCGTGAATCGGCCCATCCCGAGCAGGCGATGATCGATGACCTGATGAACGGCTCGATCGATGCCGCGGTCCGGGGCACGCTTCCTTCCAACTCGACACTGAAAGCGCTGAAGCTTGCAGAAGGTGTCGACCATCTCGAACGGATCGCCCTCCTGGAAACCGCAGGGGGAAAGAAATTCCTGTTAACCCCGGTCGGTGTAGACGAGGGCTGGACCGTCCCTGAAAAACTCGAACTGATCCGGAAAGGGAAGGTCATTGCAAAGAAGTTCGGCCTGCCGGAGAAGACCGGGATCCTTTCCGGAGGCCGGCTCGGGGACATTGGTCGCCACAAACAGGTGGACGCGAGCATGGCCGAGGCCGAGCTGGTGGCAAAACTCTCGGGTTCCGTGCACTGCGAGATCTTAATCGAGGACGCGATCGAGAGCTGCGGACTCATCATTGCTCCGGACGGGATCTCCGGCAACCTGATCTTCCGGACACTCACGCTT
>NZ_PIZH01000048.1 GCF_002835825.1 Methanoregula sp.
GGCGCCGGAAGCCGTGCTTTGTCATGTCGCGGGTGACCGTTGCGATCGGGCAATCGGGGGCAGTGACCCGAAGAGCTGAGCTCATCACGTCCTCGACATGCAGCGGGCTCCTTCCCGAAGCAAGCACCGACAGGACATCGCGTTCCGTGACAATTCCCAGGAGAATTCCATCCTTGTCCACGATCGGCAGTCCACCGATCTTCCTTGTGGTTATCACCTCGACTGCATCGCGAATCCGGGCATCGCTCCCGAGCGTCGCGGGCTGCGGGGTCATGATCGTCCGTATGGCCTCGTTCACTGCGGCAATCAGGTTCCCGTTGTGCCGCACCTGGACCAGCTGGTACTTGTCCCCCCCGCCCAGGAAGTTGATGACATCTCCGGACGTGACGATCCCAAGCAGCCGCTTCGTGCCAGCGTCCGTCACGGGCAGCCTGCGGAACCCGCACGTTGTCATCTGCTCCACCGCCGCCATGATGCTCTGCGTCTGCGGCAGCGAGACGACCTCGCGGGTCGCGATCGCCATGATCTCTCCTTCCTGTTCAACGATTCGGGACTTGAACTCCACCGGCCCGCGGTCGAGTTTTCCCTGCATCTTCAGGAGCCGGTCGCCCTGTTTTGTGGCCCGGCCATTCTGGTGCATTACTATCCTCCACTATTCCGGTAATTCTTGATTTCCGGGAAAGATCATCCCGTTTTCCTGGTATATTCCGGCCACGATCCCGCCCGTTATGCAAGGGCCGCAAGGACGTCGTGGCGGTTGATGACCCCGACAAGCTGGTCCCTGTCAACCACCGGCAGGAGACTGACATCGTGCATGACGAGCAGTTCCGCAGCGGTGCTGACCGGTTCCCCGGACGAGACAACGACAACGTCCCGCGTCATCAGATCGCCTACCCGCGCGTTGCTGCGCTGTGCTATCGCCGACCGTGCACGGGTATGGCTGATCAGGTCGCGCCGGGAGATGACCCCGGCAAGCTTCTTCTTCTCCACCACGGGAAACGCCGCAAACCCGCTGTCCATGATTAAGGTGTAGACCTTCTGGATGTTGTCAGACGGTTGTGCTGAGATCACCTTCATTGTCATGTACTTTGAGACCGGGCCATGGAGCTCGTTTTTCGAGATGATGACCGGGAAGATGTCGGCAAGGAGAACCCCGCCGGTCACCTGTCTTTTGCCATTGACAACCGCGGCGCTGTCCGTATGGTACTGCCTCATCATCCCTGCCACCAGTTCAACCGTGTCGGCGGGGCTTGCGGCGGGTGCATCCCGGACAAAACCTTCCACGGTAACGTCCGATTTGGTTGCAGTCACCCGCAGGCCGTCCGTGATATCGATGCAGCCGAGGAGGCCCTTCTTTGCATCCACGACATAGATTTCACGGAAGCGATCATCGCGCAGGATCTGCCGTGCCTTTGTCATCCGGTCGCTCGGTTTCAGCACAGGGATCTCGACGATGAAATCCTGTGCTCTTTTCATCTGAGGTTTTCCTCCTCCCGGCAGGCAGGGCAGAGCATCTCGTTGTCTACCCGCTTCAGATCATCAGACATCTGGCTGCAGTGGGCACAGATCCCCTGCTCCACGATCTCCTCACGGTTGATCTCGATGATGTCGTTGAGGAGCTCGTTGAGCTCGTTGGATACGGTAAGGAGATCCCGGACGGTTACGATTCCGATGACCTTCTTTTCCTTGTCGACAACGGGAAGCCTCCTGACCTTTTGCTTCACCATCATCCTGGCAGCGTCCACTACCGTCTTCTCCGCACTCACCGTAATGAGTGGCGTGCTCATGATATCAGATACATGTACAGAGCTGGGTTTTTGATCCTTTGCCACCACCTTGCAGGCAAGGTCTTCCTCGGTCACAATGCCAATCGGCGTTGTGTTTTTGAGGATGATAACGCTCCCGACCTCCTCGGTGCACATGGCTCTCGCGGCTTTCGCCGCGGTAGCCTCGATACCGATCATGATCGGGTTCTTGCGCATCACTTCCCTGACGGGGACATGGGTCTCAACCCGGATTGTGTTGTTTGTCTTTTTCATGAGTCACCTCCTTGAAGTGCTGTTGCTGATGATTACAATTAGCATACTCCCTTCCCCTTGTATAAATACAATGTGGCTGTTGCAGTTCCTGATGCAGCGCAGTAATACCGGGCCGGCCCTGCCGTCGGTGACCGGGCCTCCGGGACGAGAAACCTAATAACCCTCCCATCCAAACAGTAGTAGATACAATATGGTGATCCCTGTGTACGGGTTGTTCCCGGTCACATCGTTCTCCCGTTGAGGTGGATAGTGAAGATATTTTCTCAGACCTTTGGGACAGTCAGGAAGAAATTTTCCGGTATGTTGAACCGGTTCTTCAAGAAGAAGCGGACCCGCATCGGTATCTACGGTCCCCCGAATGCCGGGAAGACGACGCTTGCAAACCGCATTGCCCGCGACTGGACCGGGGACGCGATCGGCCCGGTCAGCGAGATCCCGCACGAGACACGGCGGGCGCGGAGAAAAGAAGACATCATCATCTCGGGGGCAAACGGCAACACGGTGACGATGGACATCGTCGATACCCCGGGTGTCACGACCAAGATCGATTACCACGAGTTCCTCGAGTTCGGGATGGAGAAAGATGAGGCGATCATCCGGGCCCGCGAGGCAACTGAGGGTGTTGCCGAGGCAATGCACTGGCTCCGCGAGGATATCGACGGGGTCATCTACATGCTCGACTCCACCACCGACCCGTTCATGCAGGTCAACATCATGATGATCGGGATCATCGAGGCCCGCAACCTGCCGGTCATCATCGTAGCCAACAAGATCGATCTTCCCGATGCCGCGCCGGCACGGATCCGGAGCGCCTTCCCCCAGCACCCGGTGGTCGCCATCTCGGGCCTTGAAGGGAAGAACGTGGAAGACCTGTACGAGACCATGATCGAGTATTTCGGGTGATTCTGCAATGCCGCACAAGTGCACAAAATGCGGGCGGGAGTACAAGGACGGGTCCACCGAGATCCTGAAAGGGTGCGAGAGCTGCGGCGGCAAGAAGTTCCTCTATGTCAAGGAGGAGGAGCTTCACAAGGACGTGCTCGAAGAGAAGACGATCGAAGAGATCGCCGAGGAGAGCCACGAAGAGGTGCTGGAGGTCATCGAACCTCAGCAGAAGAAGCCGGTGGAGATGTACGACAGGGTCGAGACCATCCGGATCGTTGCCCCGGGGTCCTACGAGCTTAACCTTGAAAAGATGGCAAAAACCGACGAGCGGGTCGTCAGCGTGGGAAAAGAGGGCTCCTACATCATCGACCTGATGTCAATGGCTGACGAGAAGCCGGACAAGAAGAAGAGACGGCGCTGATCCCACCGGAATACCTTTTTTATCGCGTTGAAAGTTCGTCGCGAATACCCTCGTAGGGAGCCGGAAGGCCCAGCTTCCGGAAGAATGCATCGGTGAAGATGACACTGTTGACAATGGCCCATTCCGCGCACCCGTGCCCCAGGCACTTGTCGGGGAAGAATGGCTGGTTTTTCGCAGCGAACGGATTTATGGCGAATTTTTTAGCCAGGATCCTCCCGAACCGTTCGCTTGTTGTCTCCGCGTTTCCCGGGTGCTTTCCCTCACCGATAACGATCCACTCCCGCTTATAGTGCATGAGGTGGTTGCGGATCTCGATCAACTGCCGCACATTCGAAAATGCCGCATCATCGTCATCGAACGGTGCGGTCCTGGCAATCGCGAGGATCTTCTGGTAGCGGGTGATGAGGGGGGCACGGTCGAAGTTCTTCTCGTTCTTCCACCCGTCCGCGATTGTTTTGAGGACCGCATCGTGCTGCTCGTCTGAATAGAAGTAGGCACCGTCCGCGGCATCCGCGTGCAGCTCGTTGATGGTGGACTCTAAGAACGCTACAGCAGAGAGGATAGCGTTCAGCACGAACGCCTCGTGCCGGAGCACCTGTTCCTCCGGGAGGGTATTTTGCCCTTTCTTATCCTGCTCGATCCCGTACCCGAGCCGGCAGAGCACAGCTGCCGACTGGATGTACCGCACCGAGAAGCAGTCGCGAAAGCGTATCGCGGATTCCTCGCCCGGGGACTCAATCGGGATCTTATCCATCGTTAGTGATCCGTTTTGCCTGCAGAGCGTAAAAAGGTGGAGGACATCCATTGGCCTGATACGTGCAAAACCGCAGGCGAGGATATCATGAGCCCCTTGTCCGGATGATGGGGGTGGACCGTCACGGATTTATTCCGCCACGGGTATTTATAATTATTAATAGTCAGCCCGTATTGTTCCGTGAAACAATGACAGGGGAGAGTACACCCGGATGGACCTGAGGACGAAACTGCTGCTGGGAATCGGGATCGCCCTCCTTTTTGCTTTTTCCCTGGTTGCCCTCTTTTCCGCTCTTTCAATGGAGACAAGTTACCGGAAACTGGAGACTGTCGAAATGGAGGATGCCGTTGCAACGGTCAGGAGCGCCATCGAGATCGACATGAAGACCAGTTACTCCACGGCAAAGGACTACTCTGTCTGGTCGGCCACCTACCAGTTCCTTGAAGGGGAGAACCCGGACTGGCTCCGGGAGAATATGGGTGCGGACTTCTTCTCCCGCTTTCCCCTGGACAGGGTCATGATCTTCAACCGGTCCGGGGGTCTCATCTTCTCAATGCAGTATAATGACACAGCCCTCCTTGTCGAGCCGGCTTCCGGGGTCTACATCGATGATATGGAACGCTTCAATATGGCGATGAAAACGATCCGGTCGCAGAACGGGAGTTACGGGATCCTGGAGGCATCCGGCGGCCCGGTCGTCATTGCATCCCATCCCATCCTCAAGGACGATGCCAGCGGTCCCGTGGCAGGAAGCCTCCACCTTGCGCGGCATCTCGACGAGGAATACCTTTCTGAACTTTCAGAGCGCACGGGGGATACCATCTCGGTCATTCCGGCAGAGGAGATAGCCGGTAATGCATCCTATGCCGGAGTGGAGGGACAGTTCTCGGCCGGAAAACAGATCGCTGTGGAGACCTCCGGCAATGACTTCGTGACCGCGTACATTCCCCTCATCGACCAGGAACCCCCGGCAGATTATTACCTTGCCGTAACAAGCCCGCGGACCATCTACCAGACGGGGATGTCCGGGATAACGACATTCCTTGTCAGCATCGCGGTTGCCGGAATCTTCCTCACCCTCTTCATCCTTGTCTTTGTCGACCGGATCATCCTCTCGCGAATCAACACCATCATCCGGTCGGTGAAAGAACGGGGAGTTACTGCAGATGGAGAGGAGAAGACTGAATCCCGGGAGGCTGACGAACTCACCCGGCTTGCCGTGTCCATCGACCCTGTCTTCACCGAACTTGCAACATCCCGGGAGAAGATGGCCGAGAGCGAGGAGCGGTACCGGATGCTGGCCGAGTCTGCGCAGGACATCATATTCATCATCGACAGGGATGACACCATCACGTATGTCAACGCCTTTGCAGCAAAGGCATTCGGCAGGCCGAAGAGTACGATCATCGGCAGGCCGCGTTCCGCACTCTTCCCGGGACCCATCGGGGAACGCCAGCGCCAGTCACTGGACCGGGTCCTCTCCACCGGTGAACCGGTCAAGATCGAGGGCAGCCTACCGCTCCCGACCGGCGAGATTTGGCAGGATACGCTCCTTGTCCCTATCCGGGATCTGCACAGCACGATCACCGGTGTCATGGGCATCTCCCGCGACCTCACCAAGCGAAAAGAGGCCGAGGATGCCCTGGCAACCGCCCACCATAAACTCACCCTGATCTCGACCATCACCCGCCATGACATCTTAAACCAGCTCACGGCACTTGCATCCTACCTCGAACTCTCGCGCGATTATGCTGAAAACGACACGGCACGCGACTTCATCGAAAAGGAGCAGCGGATCGCTGCCCTGATCGACCGGGAGATCAATTTCACGCGGGACTTCGAGGACGTGGGTGCAGGAGTCCCGGTCTGGCATAACGTAAACGCAGTGATCTCCGGGTCAAACCGCACCCTCCTGACCGGAGGGGTTGCCGTGGAAATCGGTTTTACCGATATCGAGATCTATGCAGACTCGCTTCTCGAGAAGGTCTTCTTCAACCTTATCGACAACGCGATCCGGTATGGCGGATCCGGCCTGTCATCGGTCCGGTTCTCGGCACAGGAAAATGCCGGCAGCCTTGTGATCCGCTGCGAAGACAATGGCGCAGGGATCCGGCCGGACGAGAAAGAGCGGATCTTCGAACAGGGCTACGGCAACCATACCGGCCTCGGGCTCTTCCTCTGCCGGGAGATCCTCCGGATCACGGGTATCTCAATTACCGAGACCGGCACCCTTGGTACCGGGGCACGGTTCGATATTGTCGTGCCGCCGGGCAAATGGCGCCGCACCGGGCAGGACGCGGCCGGGTGAGGGGGGCCGGCACTACGGTGCCCTTTATTATCCCTCCCCGCTAATAGTAAGCCAGCACTGTTTAATGTGCTGACAGATGTAAGTCCGACGTGCGACCACCGCACTGCCTGAACATGGCTTTGGGATTACAGAGAGTCGGTAGCAGTAATTTGCAACTGCACTTTTCTGGACTTACGTTCGTCTATTCAAGGAGGCTACACCATGGCACGAATGCACGCCCGCAGAAGGGGCAAGTCATGCTCTGTCCGCCCCTACCGGAAACAGGCACCCGCCTGGTCGAATACCGACCCCGCGGCGATCACCAAGATCATCCTGGACCTCCGGAAGGAAGGCGCATCGAGCGCAAAGATCGGTCTGGTCCTGAGGGACCGGTACGGCGTCCCCGACGTCAAGATGGCAACCGGCAAGCGGATCGGGACCATTCTCCGCGAGAACAAGGTCGCAACCGAGATCCCCGAGGACCTCCGCGACCTGATGGGCAAGGCCCTTGGCATGAGGAAACACCTTGGCGAGAACAAGCGTGACCTTCACAACAAGCGCCAGCTCCAGCTGGTCGAGTCCAAGATCCGCCGTCTCGTGAAGTACTACACGTCGAGCAAGAAACTGCCCGCCGGCTGGGTCTACAAGCCGGAGAACGCCGAGATCCTCCTCTCCAGGTAATTCATCAGGAGTTCGTCCACATGTCCATGTCGCTTGAGTCCCTGGCCGCAACCGTTGCAGCACAGATCCGCAGGCAGGAGTTCGTCGAGGTGCTCGCGCACCATGACGCAGACGGCATTGCAGCCGCTTCCATCCTCTGCCACGCGATGCTCCGTGCCGGCATACGGTTCCGGCTCCGGGTGCGACAGGACGTAACAGCAGCGGACATCCCCGCTGACAGTGCATACCTCCTCTGCGATATCGGCGCAGGCATTGCCGACCTCCCGAAGGCGACGATGGTGGTGGACCACCACCTCCCGCTCTTTACCGGGGAGTTCCACGCCAACCCGCGCCTTGCCGGCATTGACGGCGACCGCGAGCTCTCGGCAGCAGGGACCGCATATACTGTTGCCCAGCAGATGGGCGACAACCGCGACCTTGCAGGCCTCGTCATCCCCGGCATCATCGGGGACGGGCAGGAGATCAAGGGCAGGAACCTTGCGATCTTCAACGAAGCGATCTCAAACGGGATCATTGTGCCGGACCGGGGCATCCTGCTCCCGGGCCGCGACATGATCGAGCGCTGGTATACGGCAACGCACCCCTATCTCGACGGGATCAGCGGTGCAGAGCAGCTCATTGCCGACATGATCGATGAGTCCCGGGACCTGACCAAGGGAGACGAGCCCCTCCGGCTCGATACCCTGATCTCCCGCGTGGTGCTCGAAGCGGCACCGAAGGCAACCCTTGCCGGTCTTGAGAGCATCTACGGTGATACCTACCACCTCCAGCGCGAGGTGATCGAGGACGCCCATGCCCTCACCGCGGTCATTGATGCCTGCGGCAAGACCGGCAACGGGGATATTGGCGCATCGCTCTGCCTGCGCTCCTCGCACGACATCGACCGTGCGTGGGAGATTGCACGGCAGCACCGCGTCCGCATCATCGATGCCGTAAAGTCCGCAAGCCTTTACGAGGGGATCGCGGGAGTATACGAGGTGAAGGACACGAGCGTTGCAAGCGACGTTGCCGACATCCTCTGCCGCGACATACCGGCCACCTGCCCGGTGCTTGTCTTTGCAAAGACGCCGGGCGGCAGCCTGTGCCGGATCTCCGCACGCAACCCACCGGGATGCGCCGTGGAACTCGGGCCGAAAGTCCGGGCCATCGCGGAAGCCTGCGGCGGGAATGGCGGGGGGCACACGCTCCGGGCAGGGGCAACCATCCCCTGCGACAAGATCGCAGAGTTCGCACAAGGCTGGCAGGAGGGAGTCGCGGCATGATGCAGGTCGAAGGGACCATAACAACCCTGCACGACAATGCAGCCTGCGTTGCCGCGGCGCTCACGCCCGATAACTTACGCAGCATGGAGACGCGGGCGGAGGGCGGCCGGGTCGTGACCACGATCACGGGCACGCAACTTCGTTCGGTCATTGCATCGGTGGACGATTATCTGATGAACCTGGCAGTGGCGGAGGACGCATGTTCTCTCACCGCGAAAACCGACAGGTGATACTATGGCAAAGAAGAAACAGGTAGGAAGAAGAGTTGAAGGCTGGAAGGCCAAGAGCTGGTTCAAGGTGCACACCCCCGACAACCTCGGCAAGGCGTACATCGGCGACACTATTGCTAACGATGCCGACAGCGTTGTCGGCCGTATCATGCACGCAACGCTCGGCGAGATCACGAATGACTACGCCAAGCAGTACATGAAGATGAGCTTCAAGATCAACACCGTGACCGGCGACTCGGCATACACCGAGTTCGTAGGCCACGAGGTGACCCGGGACTACCTCCGCTCGCTCGTCAAGCGCCGGAGCTCCCGCATCGACACCATCGTGCCGATCACCACAAAGGACGGCAAGAAGGTCCGCCTCACGGTCTGCACGTACACGTTCGCCCGTGCCAACCTCTCGCAGGAGCACTCGATCCGCGGCGAGATCATGAAGGGTATTGCCGCCCAGCCAGGCGCATGGGACTTAAGCGCGCTCTTAAACGGCCTCGTCTCGAGCGAGAGCTCCCGAGCCCCTATCAAGGCTTTCAAGACCAACTACGCGGCCCGCCGGTGAGCGGTGATCACTTCCAGG
>NZ_PIZH01000049.1 GCF_002835825.1 Methanoregula sp.
CCGCAGCGGTTCATGCACCTGGACCAGGCAGTCTGGCAGTCGTACATGGCGTCCGGATCATATCCACCTGGAGGTGCCGTGACTGTTTTCTGCTGCGACAGGTCAGCCATAAAGAAATACACACCGGCAACAACCGCTCCAGCGACCGATAACATGATCATAAACACTGCAAGCCGGGCAAGCGGCGAGGGGTTTTTGAAGATTTTTCACACCCACCTGATACACTACAATGCCATGGTTAGCTGAGGATTGCATATAAACCATAGGAAACCGTGAAAACCGGGAAACAAATCTCCGTCAGGGTATCCTGCCATGGAACACGAGGAGCGTCGCCCACATTGGCAGGGCCGGTTGCCGGTTTGTGCAAGTGACCCCGGAAGTATCGAGTGAGGGGGGTCGGAACCAGCCGTCACCGTCCCCCTCCCTCACCGGAACCTTCCCATGGGGGAGACTCCGGCATCCTATTTGCCCTTGCAGCGCACAGGTTAATGTAACAATGGCAGGCGACCAGATCCCCATCGGCCGGTTCTCGCTCATCACCCGGCTCAGCCAGAAAGCGCTCCGGTTTTACGATGAGCGGGGCCTCTTAGTGCCGCAGGTAAAGGACCTCTGCACGGGCTACCGGTATTACACGGGCGCCCAGATTGCACGGGGCGTCTCCATCAAGACGCTCTGCACGCTGGGGTTCTCCCCGGCCGAGATCGGCTGCCTCCTTTCGGCAAAAGAGGGGCGTGACACGGAGACTATCCGCACGCTCTTTGCAAGGAGACGGCAGGAGATCCGGTCCGAAGTCAGCAGGTTACAGCAGATCGAGGCGATCCTCGCAGACGAAGACGCCTCGCTGGAGTTGATCTACATGTCACTGAATGAACCTCTTGTCAAGGAAGTCCCGCCCCAGCGGATCATTGCAAAGAAAGGGACCGGCCCGTACTACGAGACCATCTCGCGGCTCATGCCGGCACTCTGCGACCAGATCTTTTCAGAAGAGAACCAGAGGAACGGCCTGAAAGTGACCGGACCATTCATGACCCTGTATCTCGACAACGAGTACCGGGAGAAAGACGCGACGATGGAGTGCGCTGCCCCGATCACCGGGCGGGTCGTGCTCACGGATCCGGAGATGGATGTCCTGACCCTGCCGGGCGGAAAATGCCTCTCACTCATCCATAAAGGTCCTTACTCAGGTCTCCAGGCAGCCTGGAGCCGGATCGGGGCGTATGCCGAGGAAAAGGGGTTCGCGATAAGCGGCGCCTGCCGGGAAATCTATCTCACGGACCCGAACGTTGTCGCAGAGAGCGAGCTACTCACCGAGCTGCAGATCCCCATCGACATGGATGTCTCGCGGCAGCAGCCCTGAAAAGAGCGGGATAGGCGCAGACCGCAAGGAGGGTTTAGGACATTTGTCCCGTCCTGCTCCTTTTAACTAAGATTATCCTTGTCGTGATGTTGTGTGCCGGCCGGGAATGATAATTCCGGTTCCATGAACCTTCTTATGCGTGGAAAAATCCCCCTTGATTTTTTCCACCTTCCGATCGCTTATATGCATTTTTTCTCCAACGGTAAATCCATGGAACAGGAAGAACGCATCCTTGTTGTCGGCATCGGTACCATGGGAAGCCAGATCGCGTTACAGTTCGCGATGCATGGGTTTTTTGTCCGGCTGTTCAATGAGAAGAAATCATCGCTTGACCGGTCGATGAAGGAGATCGAAGGCCGGCTTGAGATCCTGGTCAAAAACGGGTACTGCCGGGAGACAAAGAAGACCGTGCTCCGCCGAATATCGCTGTGCACGGACGTAAAGGAAGCCGCCCGAAACGCTGATTATCTCTCCGAGTCCGTTCCTGACGATCCCGTGCTCAAGGCGCAGGTCCTTGAAGCGTTCCATGAGGTCTGCCCGGAAAAGACAGTTTTCCTCTCCAACACGTCGCACCTCGTCCCCTCGCAGTTCGCGGAAGGGTGCGGGCGGCCGGAACGGCTTCTCGCCTTCCACTTCGGGAACCCGGTCTGGAAGGAGCGGCAGGTGGACGTCATGGCGCATGCGGGAACCGCGCCCGGCCTTGTTGCCCGGGCCTGTACCCTTGCACGGAAGATCGACCTGGTCCCGCTGGTTGTCTTAAAAGAGCACCGCGGGTACATCATGAACCACATCCAACGCGAGTATCTCATGGTTGCGTTCAGCCTTGTTGCCGAAGGCGTTGCGACCTATAAGGATGTTGACCGGGCCTGGATGATCGCCCACGGAAGCACGCCGCCGTTTGCCATAATGGACATCATGAGCCTCGACACCTCGTACGGTGTCGCGATGCATACGGCAAAGAACGGGGATGCCCGGGCAAAAGTTATTGCCAAGTACTTAAAGGAACATTTCATCTCGAAAGGAAAACTCGGCTGCAAATCGGGGGAGGGGTTCTACACGTACCCGGACCCGGAGTACCTCCGCGATGACTTCGTCGAGCCCGGTCTCCGGCCGAAGCGGAACTTCAGGGATATCCCGTACAGCCTGCCGGGGGAGAAACGCGACTCCCGCTGACTATCCGACACGTATATATGAGCCCCTGACAGATCAGCCGAAAAAAGAACTGAGGACCCAGCCATGTTGCCCCCAAGCGAGATTGCCCGTGCTGCCGGGATAAAAACAAACCCGGTCGCCATTGTATGGACTGACAAGAAACCGGAGAAAGCCCTTGAGTTCAAGCCGGGCGTCTGGGGCTGCGTGATGTGGTTCTTTGCCAAGGTTGCAACGGACGGGAAGACCGCGGTCTTCTCCCGTGAGACCACCACCTGTGCCGGTGGCTGCATGGGCCTCGGGTTCGGGCGTCCGCTGGAGAAACACGCTGCCCGTAACGAGGACGGGTTCTGTTCGTTCCTCTCGAATGGCATCGAAGGGGCTGCTGACAGGAAGGCCTACCAGGCGATCATCGACCAGAGCTTCGATGACCACCACAAAAAGATGCTGACAGAAGGCGAGCGGTTTTTGAAAAACCCCGCGGTTGTAAAGAAATGGCTGAAGAACCTGCCGGTGTATGATGCGAAGGACCGGTATATTGTCATGAAGCCGATCTCGCAGACAGACGAGAGCGAAGAAATCAAAAGCATCGTCTTTGTCGTAAATGCTGATCAGCTGGCAGCGCTCTCGACGCTTGCGAATTTTTCTACCGGCAATGTCATGAACGGGATCTTTGTTGCCGCAAGCGCCGCTGGCTGCCAGGCTATGGGCGTCTGCACGTATGCCGAAGGTGACTCGGGTTCGCCACGGGCAGTGGTCGGACTCACCGATCTCTCGGCCCGGAAGGCAGTCCGTCCCACGCTCGGCAAGGATGTGCTCACGTTCTCGGTGCCGTTTGCGCTGTACCAGGAGATGGAGCAGAACGTGAAAGACAGCTGCCTTGAACTGGACCTCTGGAAGGAACTCCGGGATTCGTAAATCCGGTAAAAATGGGGAATATCCTTATGCACCTCCCCCGCCAACCACATCAGGGATTTACCATGGAGAAAATCACGCTCGGCCCGATGCCGTACATGAGTGTCATGCCCACGCTGCTCGTGGGCGCAAAGGTCAACGGCAAGCCCAACTACATGACCGCTGCATGGGCAACGGTTGCCTGCATGGCACCGCCGATGGTCTGCGTTGCGATCAACCATGTCCGGCACACGGCGAAAGGAATCGACGAGAACAAGACCTTCAGCCTGAACGTCCCTGCAGCAAAGGACGTTGTGGCAGCAGACTACTGCGGCATTGTTTCCGGGGAAAAAGAGGACAAGTCGAAGGTCTACACCTCGTTTTACGGGAAGACACAGACCGCCCCGATGGCAAAAGAATGCCCGGTCAACATCGAGTGCAAACTGTTCAAATCCATTGACTGCGGGAGCCACCTGCTGTATATCGGCGAGATCGTGGAAATCCATGCCAACACGTCCTGTGTCACGGACGGGAAACCGGACCTGACGAAAATTGACCCGATCGTGTACGCCCAGTCCACCTACTTCGGTGTCGGGCCCCAGCTCGAGAAGGCATTCTCGGCCGGGAAGAAATACGCAAAGAAATAAACAATCATTCTCCCCTTTTTCATTCCTGCTCTTTTCCATATCTTAATTTAGCACCAGCATCCATAACCGGATCGAGGCATACTGACATGGTCAATGCAGGATGGCAGTTGCGGATGAAACGGCATATCGAACGACTCATCTCCACCAACCGGAGATACCCGGTGAGCAAAGTGGAGAAAGAGTTGCTTGCGCTGGGGTTTGTCGAGCTTGGCGCCGACCAGATCGCGGTTGCATTCGAGCACCGGATAATGGAACTGTACTTAGAGATCCTGCTGGATGACGAAGGGAAGATCCACAGTTACTTCATTGTCTCGTTTGAGGAGAAAGAAAAGAGGCGACGCAAGTATCGGTGGTGAAAAGCACTACTGTTGAATAAACTTTAAAAAAGGATTAGAGCAGTCCCGGCGCCTTGACCCGGAACTTCTGCCAGAGCACGCGTCCCATGACGCGGTAGGTGTAGTCCAGCTCCTCGAAACTGGGAATGTCGTGCTCCTTTAACATCTCGCGGCCTGCATCCATCGATGCGCCGCCCAGGAGCGTTGCCACGAGCCGGTTCTCGGTTGCTGCCGAGAACTTGAGGATTTGGCGGGCCATCTGCTCGGAATTCAGGACAAGGTTCGGGAACCCGACGATAAACGCGATATCCCATAGGTCAGCATGCTTTGCGAGCACCGAAAAGGTCTTTTCAAAGCGTTTTTCGTTTGCATCGCCTAAAAGGTCGATCGGGTTGCCCTTGTTCCAGAACTCGGGAAGGAACTCGTTCATTTCGTCAATGACATCCTGCGGGAGATCAACCATCTCGACACCATAGCGCTCCGCGTAATCCGAGGACAGGACAGCAAAACCGCCGGCATTCGTGATGACGACCGCACGCTTGCCTTTCGGGTAGCGCTTGCGGTGGGCAAGCATCTGGGCCGCAAGGAACGCGCCAGTCAGTGTGTGGACAGCGATGATACCTGATTTCCGGAACGCTTCCATGTACACATCGTAGGAACCGGAGAGCGAGCCGGTGTGGGACGATGCTGCTGCCTGCCCCCGGCTTGACGAGCCGGACTTGATGGCGATGATGGGCTTGCACTTTGCAACCTCGGCAGCGACTTCCATGAAGGCCTTGCCGTCCGTGATCTGTTCTATGTAGAGGATGATGGCCCGGGTCTTCTCGTCCTTTCCGACAAACCGGATGTAGTCAAGGAAGTCGAGATCAGCCTGGTTGCCAACGCTGATGACCGCGGAGAAGCCGATGTTCTTTGCAAGGCTCCAGTCAACAACCGTGTTGATAATGGCACCGCTCTGGGAGATGAACGCAATGTTGCCGGGCCGCGGGGACTCATGGACATAGGTGGTGTCGATGCCCCTCGGAGGGATGATCATGCCCAGGCAGTTCGGGCCGATGAGACGGGTGCCGTGGTTCCGGGCAATGGCAACGATCCGGTCTTCGAGTGCCTTGCCGTGCTCGCCCATCTCCTTGAACCCGGCAGTGATGATGACCGCCATCGGGACACCTTTGGCGCCGCACTCTTCGATGACACGGGGCACGTGAATTGCCGGGACCGTGATGACCGCAAGGTCGACCGGCGCGGGAATGGCGGTGATGTTGGGGTAGGCCCTGAGCCCCTGGATCTCGGAGCGCTTGTTGTTGACCGGGTAGAGCTGGCCGGGGAAGTGGAGGAGGTTGTGCATGACCGCGTACCCCATCTTGGACGTGTCCTGCGATGCACCGACAACGGCAATGGACCGTGGGTTGAAATACTCCATGGGTACCGGCGGCCGCTCGGGACGGGCTTCTTCCCGCACGGGGGCATCGGTGACGATAACGCGGGCATCGACTGCGAGAGCGCCCTGCTCGTAGAGGCGGAGCGGGTTGATGTCGAACTCAACGATGTTCTCGTTTTCGAGGAAGAAGCGGTTGACTGCCATCAACGTTGAGACAAGTGCTTCCTCGTCCTTGGGTTTCATCCCGCGGTACCCGGTGATGAGCGGGTAGCCGTTGATCTCTTTGACCATCTGGCGGACAGTCTCCTCATCGAGCGGGAGGATGCGGAGCGTGATATCCTTCATCAGCTCGACAAGTGTCCCGCCCATGCCGAAGGTCAGGACCTTGCCAAACGCCGGGTCGGTCTTCCCACCGATGATGAGTTCGAGGCCGGGCTCTGCCTGCTGCTCGACAATGACGCCCTTGATCTCGGCGTCATTGTTGTATTTCTTGGCACCGCTGATGATCTTCTCGAACGCTGCAACAGCAGCCTCGCGGCTGCCGACACCGACGACAACCCCGCCCGCGTCGCTCTTGTGGATTATCTGGGGGGAGATGATCTTCATCACGACCGGAAAGCCGATGGTCTCGGCAGCGTCCGCAGCATCGTGGGGGGTCATCACAATCCGGTACTGGGGTACCGGTACTCCGTATGCCTTGAGGAGATCATACCCCTCAGATTCCGATAACATGGTCCTTTCCATTGACATCACCACAACCTTTTCCATATAACTGGTTCTATTATAACCGGAACACCCTGCCCGGGGCGGCGGGAATGAGAATATCCGGACCAGCTGCCCATCGCAGTACCGTCGTTCACAGTAACGGATAGAAATCGGAACAGGCCTGTTTTAAAGGTATGGGAAAATACGACAGAAACAGGCCCGGATTCGCTGCGATTGGCAGCCGGCAGGACACCGCGCGCAAAATTGCAGCGAAAAAACGACAAATTACGCCCGGATTCAGAAAATACTGGAGAAGCGCCGCATTAAATAGAAATGGGGTTTATAATAAGCATTAAACGCCAATCCGAGCCTTTTTCCTGCAAACGAAAACGACAGCCTTTATTTTGTATCACTCATTATTAATAGTGTAAAATCGGGGTTATTCATGGCAGAACAATTCGATGTCGTACTGAGCGAGAAGACGTACACGCCCGATCACTCCTGCAAACAGAACAGCTGGATAGGTGACTACACAAAAGCGTACAATGAGTTCACAAAGGACCCTGACGCATTCTGGGACAAGGCCGCAAAGGAGCTCCACTGGTTCACGCCCTACAAGAAAGTGAAGGAGTGGAACTACCCGTTCGCCCGGTGGTTCGTTGGCGGGAAGACCAACATCACCTACAACTGCCTTGACCGCCACGTCATGAGTTCAAGGAAGAACAAGGTGGCGCTCATCTGGCGGGGCGAGGACGATACCGAGCGGATCTATACCTACCGCCAGCTCTTCCGCGAGGTGCTGAAGGTCGCAAACGGTTTAAAGAAACTCGGCGTGAAGAAAGGCGATCGCGTCTGTATCTATATGCCCATGGTGCCGGAGCAGATCATCTCGATGCTTGCCTGCGCACGCATCGGCGCGGTTCACAGCGTAGTCTTCGGCGGTTTCGGCGCAGCAGCACTCAACAGCCGGATCACCGGTGCCGGTGCAAAGGTCGTCATCACGGCCGATGCAACATTCCGCCGCGGCAAGACCATTCCCTTAAAACACATCATTGAAGAGGCGATCATCAATGCCCCCACGGTTGAGTATGTCGTCGTCCTCCGCCGCGAACTCCACCAGCCCGTGGAGATCCACCGCGAGATGGAGATCGATTTCTACGACATGATCAAGGACGTCCGCCCGGAGTGCGAGCCCGAGATCATGGATGCAGAAGACCCGCTCTTCATCCTGTACACGAGCGGATCCACCGGCGCGCCAAAAGGTATTGTCCACACCTGCGGGGGTTACATGGTAGGCGCCCATTATACCAGCAAGAACGTCCTCGACATCAAGGATAATGACGTGTACTGGTGTACAGCCGACCCGGGCTGGATCACCGGCCATTCCTATGTTGTCTACGGCCCGCTCGCGCTCGGGGCAACCCTGGTTGTCACCGAGAGTACCCCGGACTTCCCGGACCCCGGCGTGTACTGGCGCATGATCGAGGAGTTCGGCGTTACTATCTTTTATACGGCGCCGACTGCGATCCGGATGTTCATGAAACTGGGCGAGGAATGGCCGGATAAGTCCAACCTCAGCTCACTCCGCATCCTTGCCTCGGTTGGCGAGCCGCTCAATCCCGAGGCATTCGAGTGGTTCTACCGGGTTGTCGGCAAGGGCAAATGTCCCCTCATCGACACGTGGTGGCAGACCGAAACGGGTATGCATATGGTTACGACCACGGTAGGTGAGCCGATGATGCCCGGGTTTGCCGGCAAGCCAATCCCCGGGGTTGTGGCTGATGTCGTAGATAAGGACGGCAAACCGGTACCCCCCGGTACCGGAGGGTTCCTCGCGGTCAAAGAGCCGTGGCCCTCGATGATGCGCACGGTCTACAATGATGAGGAACGCTACCTCAAGTACTGGCATACGATCCCCGGTTACTACGCGGTTGGCGATCTTGCCGTGAAGAACAAGGACGGGTACATCATGGTGCTCGGGCGTTCTGACGATCTTATCGTTGTCGCAGGCCACAACATCGGCACTGCCGAGGTCGAGAGCGCGCTGGTTTCGCACAAAGCAGTTGCCGAAGCCGCGGTCATCGGCAAGCCCGACCCGGTCAAGGGGAATGTCATCAAGGCGTTCGTGATCCTCCGCCAGGGCCATACGGCAAGCGACCGGCTGAAAAACGAACTCCTGTACCATGTCCGGATCACGCTCGGCCCCATTGCAATGCCCTCCGAGATCGATTTCGTCACATCGCTTCCCAAAACCCGGAGCGGCAAGATCATGCGCCGTGTCCTCAAGGCAAAAGAGATGGGGATGGACCCCGGCGACGTATCAACGCTGGATGAATAATTGGTGGGAAATGAACCCAATTTTTTAAATACTGTTTTGTGGCATTTATAAATATGAAGGTCAGGCCAGAAGACTCTCTCAAGATCGAGAACATCGTTGCCTCAGCAAAGGTGACCGACTATCTCGATCTCCCCGCTCTTGCGTCCAAGATCAAGGATGCCGAATACAACAAGAAGCGGTTCCCGGGCGTAGTTCTCCGGATGCAGGACCCGAAGATAGCCGCACTGGTTTTCGGGTCCGGCAAGGTTGTGCTTACCGGAGCAAAGAGCATCGACAGCTTAAGCAAAGGGCTCAATATTCTCGGGAACCTCCTGCG
>NZ_PIZH01000050.1 GCF_002835825.1 Methanoregula sp.
CCCGGCCACGGCACCCTCAAGGCCTCGCGGACCGTTATCGCAGGCGACACGCTCCGGGTATCATTTGCCGGGAAGATGCCCCGCGACGCCTTTGAGCGGGACCTGGCCGGGCTCCTCCTCTCGCAGGGGACGCGCCTCATCCGGACAGCGATGGCCGGCCTTCACCTGCCCGACCGGCTGCTCCGGAAGATCCTGGAGCTGTCGGGAGTACCGGACGACCTCACCTGCGCCCACCTGACCGCCCAGCAGAGAAAGGAGATCGTTACACGCTGTACGGAGTTCCCGTTTGTCATCACAAGGCTGGGCGACTTCTCTATTGCGATGGCAACCCGGGGCGGCATTGCGCTGGAGCACGTGAACCAGAAGACCATGGAATCAAAGCTCGTCCCCGGCCTCTTCTTTGCCGGCGAAGTGCTCGATATTGACGGCGACACCGGGGGCTACAACATCCAGGCCGCGTTCTCGACCGGATATGCTGCTGCGATGGCGCTGCGGAACCGACCAGGTCACCAGTGCTGATACCCTTCCCCATTGAGAACCGGCACCTTAAAATCCCGGACAGTGCACCGGGTACCTATGGAATTGGCATTCAGGAAGAAATGGGGCATCATGGCGAAGGCCGTGCTTATTATGCTCGGCCTGCTGGTGATCCGGACGATAATCGATCTTGCCGGTTACGACATCATACCGGTCAACCGGGTGGTCGGTGCGTTCATCACGGGCGCCATCTTCACCATCGCAATCATCTTTACCGGCACGTTCACGGATTTCAAGGAGAGCGAGAAAGTGGGGTCCGAACTTGCCACGGCATTAAAAGCGCTGTATAACGACAGCCGTGTGCTCCCCCTGGCTGACGAGAAACCCCTGTTGCTGTTCCGTTCCCATGTCCGGGAACTCCACCGCACCATCCGCGACAGCCTGCTGGAAAACCGGTTTGAGCTTAATGCGGTCAACCGGGCCATGGACAGGATTAACGATGATATCCGTACGCTGGCGTTCCTGAACGTGGCACCGCCCCTGATCGCCAAGCTCCGGAATGAAATGGGCGCAATCGATAAGATCTGCAACCGTATCGAAGTGATCATCCGCACGGATTTCATCCCGGCTGCCTATGCCCTTGCCGAGATCGCAACCGGCGGCGTCATCCTGCTCCTCTTCTTCCTCCACATGGACAACATATTCGAGAGCACGATGATCTTTGTCATTGTTACCACCATGCTCATCGGTCTCCTCCTGCTCATCCATGACATGGACAACCCGTTCGAGTTCGGCGCCGATGCATACGCTGACGTGGACCTCGAATCGCTGGTCATACTGGAGAAGTACTTCGACGAACAGGATGCGGTGATGGAGAGCAGTGCGTCAGGGACGGCGTGAGCGCTGAGCCGGGAAATAATTCATGTACTCTGGTGGAATACTCAATTGGCATGATGGGGGCTGATGCCCCTGTACCCCATGAAATGATGACCCGCGGCCGGAGGTAAAAGAACGCTTTTACGATCTTCGAAGACCCCGGGTCTTCTCTTGTCTCAAGCCTGATGACTTTCACCATTCTCCCCTCTCATTTCATGGGGATTCGATACCCGGAGAGGGGGGCCGGGGCGAAAAGCCCCTTTTTTTTCCTGCAATTTTCGTCATGAGAGCCTGAACCTGATTGGTTCATCTCCATTTCTTCAGAACAGGGGTTAAAAAACTACAGAAAAAGATCAGCATTGAATGAAAAGAAAGTCAGTATCCCTTACTCCCCATTCTTCTTAATCCCGTCTGGCCCGATCGTGATACCACCCTTTTTGATCAGGAAATATCCTGCGGCAAGACAGACAAGGAGGATTCCTATGCCGATCATCTCGAACCCGAACTCAAAGCCATTCATGGTGATGGCAACACCGGTTGATGACGTGCTCGGGTCAAGGAGGATAACCTTCCGGGCAACCGCGATGATGGCGAGCAGTACAACGATCTCGACATGGATGACATTTTCGCGGAAGTATGCCTTGATGGTGTCGAGGAGTTCCACGCCAATGAGCACCAGCAGGAACCCTCCGAGGACATAGATCATCTCATGGGCTTCGAGCAGGTAAGGCGTGTTCAGCACAATGGCATGGATGAGAATCCACCCGAGGTCCAGTACAGCGGCGACAAGGACAATAATGAGCAGGATCATCAGGACTGCGTAGATGCCCTTTTCGAATTTTTCAACAACAGCAGTAATATCCATGGTATCACGCGTATGGGACAAGGTCCGGTTCTTTTGGATCATAGAGGTTTACGACATCGCCAATGACGATGACCGCCGGGGGTTTGACGCCCGCATTCTTTGCATCATCCGCGATCGTTTCGAGCGTTCCGGTCGTGACGCTGCGGTCTCTCCTTAGACCGCGTTCAATGATGGCGACCCGGGTCCCCGCCGGCTTCCCGTTTTTCACCAGGACGTCAGCAATCTTTCCAAGGTTCGCCACACCCATAAGGATAACGATCGTACCCCGGCTCTTTGCCAGCAGCTGCCAGTCGAGCGCCGGTTCCGCTTTGGTCGGGTCCTCGTTGCCGGTAAGGATCGTTACCTGGCTTGCATACTTCCGGTGGGTGAGCGGGATCCCGACTGACGCGGGGACAGCAAGGGCACTTGAGATCCCCGGCACCATCTCGACTTCGATCCCGGCGGCACGGACGGTCTCGAGTTCCTCCCCGCCCCTCCCAAAAAGGAACGGGTCGCCGCCTTTGAGCCGGACAACCCTCTTTCCTTTCTGTGCCCGGTCCACCATCAGCGCCTCGATCTCGTCCTGCTCAAGATTGTGCTTCCCGCCGAATTTGCCGCAGTCTATCTTCTCTGCGCCGGCCGGGAGGGTTGCCAAGATATCCTCGCCCGGCAGCTGGTCAAAGAGCACGACCTCGGCTCTGTCTATCACGTCACGGCCCCGCTGTGTTAAGAGCCCTTCTGCCCCCGGTCCCGATCCCACGAGGTAAACTTTTCCTTTCATGGTGTAATCCCCAGTCGTTTGTACGCTTCGTCTATCAGGCCCTGCGCCCGTGCCTTGAGCTTCCGGCCTTCGTTACGGGCCTGCTCAATCGTTGTCACATCCACTTCGGCCCGTTCGGCCCGGCTCCCGTCCAGCGCAAGGACTTCGGCAATAAGGTGCCCGCTGCGGGAGAAGATCCCAAGAGGCGTGAAGCAGCCGCCGCCCAGCTGTTCCATGACGGCACGCTCGATGGCGATGTCTGTGCGGGTCTCCGGGTGGTCGAGGGCCGAGAGCATCTCCATGAGCGACGGGTCGGCCCGGGATACCACCGCAACGGTGCCCTGGTTGGGCGATGGTACAAATTTCTCGGGTGGGAGCCGCTGGCCGTCGATTTTGATCCCGAGTCGCTGGAGGCCGGCCTCGGCAAGCATGATGCCATCGTACTCGCCTGCACCCATCTTCCGGATCCGTGTATCCACGTTCCCGCGGAGGTCCTTGATCGTGATCCCCGGATCGTGCCGGAGGAGCTGCGCTTTCCGGCGCGTGCTCGATGTGCCAATGACCCGTATGTGCCCGACCTCGCCCTTATGGGCAAGGAAATCTGCCGGCGAATCGCGTTTCAGGATGGCTGCCGTGAAGAGGCCGCTCGGGCGGAAGGCCGGGATGTCCTTCATGCTGTGCACGGCGCAGTCAATGGTGCCCGCGAGGATCGCGTCATCAAGCGCCCGGACAAAGACGCCCTGCCCGCCGATTTCGTGGAGCGGGACATTGGTTGTGGTGTCGCCCTGCGTATTGATGATGACCTTCTCGGATTCGATCCCAAGATCGCTGAGTTTTTGTATGACCGTCTCTGTCTGGACAAGGGCGAGTTTGCTGCCCCGGGTCCCTATCCTTATCGGCATTTCCGGTACGCCTGTGCCAGTGCGGCGAGATCGTGATCGGTGTGCGCTTCAGAGAGGAAGTTGGTCTCGAACTGGGAGGGCGGCAGGAAGATGCCGGAATCGAGCATCTTCTTCCAGAAGACAGAGAACGCTGCTGTGTCGCATTCCTTCACCTCGCGATAGTTCTTCGGTGGCGATGCCCGGAAGAAGTACTTGAACATCGAGCCGAGGCGGACAAAACACCCGCTCTTCAGATCGCCGATTCCCTCTTCTAGGGCCCGGCCCTTCTCTTCGAGATTATGGTACAGCGACGCATTCTCGTGCAGGTACCTGATGGTTGCGATACCCGCGGTGAGCGAGAGCGGGTTACCTGAGAAGGTCCCTGCCTGGTACACCGGGCCCTGCGGTGCAACGAGCTCCATGATCTCCCGCCGTCCTCCAAAAGCACCGATGGGCAGGCCGCCGCCAATGATCTTCCCGAGCGTGGTGAGATCGGGCTTCACGCCGTACTTCACCTGCGCCCCGCCAATACCGACACGATATCCCGTGATCACTTCATCGAAGATGAGGAGGACATCGTGTGCTTTCGTGATCTTCCGGACCTCCGCAAGGTATGTGTCCTGCGGGAGGATGGGGCCGATATTGCCGAGCACCGGCTCAATAATGAGGGCTGCGACATCGCTGTTCTTTGAGAGGACTTCTTCCAGGGCTTCTGGATCATTGTAGGAGACCTGCCGCGTGTGGGCAACGAGATCGGCAAGCACGCCCGCAGAGTCCGGGACGCCCATCGTGGTCGCACCCGAGCCGGCTTTCACGAGAACCGCATCGTGCGCCCCGTGGAACCCGCCCTCGATCTTGACAATGTCCTTCTTGCCGGTGAACCCGCGGGCGAGCCGGATTGCGGCCATGGTTGCCTCCGAACCACTGGAAACAAACCGTACCATGTCCATGCCCGGGTGGTCGCCCGTGATCATCTTTGCGAACTCCGGCTCGAACGGCGACGGTGTGCCGTAGAGCCAGCCGCGGGCCAGCTGCTCCTCGATTGCGCTGCCGATCTCCGGGTGGGCGTGACCGAGGATGAGCGGGCCGTAGGCCATGCAGCAGTCGATGAGCACAGCCCTGTCGGCAGTCGCGAGGTGCGCCCCTTTTGCGCCGGTCGTGTAGAACGGGTAGGGTTTGATTGCCCGTACCGGGCTTGAGACGCCGCCGGGCATCAGGGTCTTTGCAAGCTCGAAGAGCTCGCTGCTCTTCAGCGTCTTATCAGTGTTCATGGAGCCATCCTGCAACTTCGCCGGCAAAATAGGTGATGATCAGGTCGGCACCCGCACGCTTGATGCAGGTGAGGGATTCGATGATGGTCTCCTTCTCCTTCAGCCAGCCGTTCTGTGCCGCGGACCGGATCATGGAATATTCGCCGCTCACCTGGTACGCTGCAACCGGAAGTCCGAGCGTTGCTACCTCTGCGAGCACGTCAAGGTAGAACCCCGCGGGCTTGACCATCAGGATGTCGGCGCCTTCGTCTGCGTCCATCTGCGACTCCAATATCGCCTCACGGCTGTTGGCCGGGTGGATCTGGTACGTGGACCGGTCGCCAAACGCAAACCCGGAGTCCGCTGCCTCGCGGAACGGGCCGTAGAGTGCAGATGAAAATTTCGTGGAGTAGGACATGATCAGGACCTCGTCATACCCCGCATCGTCCAGCGCCGACCGGATCGAGCCAACCATCCCGTCCAGCATGCAGGAGGGAGCAACGATGTCCGCGCCGGCTTCCGCGTGCGAGAGAGCGATCCGGTCCATCAGGACAAGCGACGGGTCGTTTAAGAGGTCCGGCCCGCACCGCGTCTCGCCTACGATCCCGCAGTGGCCGTGGTCGGTATACTCGCAGGCGCAGACGTCCGTAATGACAACCATGCCCGGCACCGCTTCCTTGACATTCCTTACTGCCTGCTGGACAACGCCCTCGCGGTCGTACGCCGACTTTGCCTCAGGGTCCTTCTCCCGGGGGATACCAAAAAGAAGGATAGCCCGGATCCCTTTCTTCCAGAGATCCGCTGCCTCGGCTGCAATCCCGTTTACCGGGTACCGGAACTGTCCCGGCATTGCCGAAATGGGTTTCTTCTCCGCGATGTTCTCATCCACAAAAAGGGGTGCGATCAAATCATTCTTCGAGAGCGTGACCTCGCGCAGGAGCGGCTGGATATTCCGGGACCGTGACCTCCGCATCCGGCGTTTGGGAAAAATACTCGTTTCTGCCACCACCTGCACTACTTCTGGTGAGTACTTTTTTGGTCCATCGTATTTATGGTTGCAGTATCCTTGCCGGACGGGGGGGTCACGGGACTTCGCACTTCTGTTCGTTCCCGCATTGCTGCTTTAAGGCGCACGCGAGACGGAGAGAACTTGCAACAAGATTGGAAAGGTCCTCCTGCGTGTACCGGTTCTGCTCAATCTGGTCCCGGTCCTTGGTCGTGTCCTCGTCATTCTCCCCAACCCACGAGGCAATGGCAACCTCGGGGATGTGGAACCCGGCCCACGAAAGGAAGTTTAACAGGTTGCCGGCAACGTGCTGTACGCCGTCCACGTGGCCGATGACGATGAGCCCCGCGACCTTGTTTGCTATCATTCGGTTCCCGAACCATGAGTACTGGTTCTCGATGGCGTTCATCCGTTCCACGAACTTCTGGATGAGGGATGAGTGGTTGTTCCACCGGATCGGGGTTGCGAGAATCAGGATGTCGCAGGCAAGGACTGCATCGTACACCTTCTGCATCTGGTCGTCCTCGTACTTCATCGAACTCTGGCAGGGGTAGGTACAGTACGCGGGGTTTTCGGAATAGTTCCCTTCGCACTCATAGATCTTCAGGTCCTTTAACCGGATGAATTCGATTGTGCACCCGAATCCTTTGTACTGGGCGAGGGCCTTGTCGAGAAGCGCCTCGGACTTGCTCATCACCGGCTGCTGCCGGCTCGACCCGGAGATTCCCAGGACCCTGACATTCCGGCACTGTTCCTTGTCCGGTATCGGGATGATGTTGACGCCAAACTTTCTTCCAACAAGCGGGGCAGGCATGATTTAATTATCATGGAGAGGAGGATAATCTACTTGTTGATCGCGGGGAGAAGATATGGCACCACAAGACCAGGCATTCATTGATGAGAACCGGAAGAAATGCATCTGCGGGCCCTGCCCCAGTTACAACGAATGCATGCGGGCGGGAGAGGAACTCCTGTTCTGCGTTGTGGGAAAGAGTGCCGATTGTGTCTTTGAGAAGAAAGGCTGCATCTGTCCCTCCTGTCCGGTAACAAGAGCGCTCGGCCTTAAGAAAGCCTACTACTGCATCCGTGGAACGCAGGACGAGCAGGAACAGAAATAGTCCCTGCGGCGGGCAGGATATCGGCACCTTTTTGCTTGACCCGCGTTTATGATCGATAATGCGCAGTCTCCAGTACCTTGTTCTTGCCATTCTCCTCTGTGCCGCCCTTGCTGTTGCGGGGTGTACATCCAGTACGGCCAATCCTCCTCCTGTGACCGCAACCGCGATCTCGCTTCCGTCAATCGCTCTTGACCGGTCAGACCTTCCTGATGGTTATGTCCTGACCATGAGCAAAGTGAAGACTGACCGGGATGTGAGTCCTCTCGCGCAGTCGCTTGGCTGGCAGGCCGGGTATGTTGTTGAGTATACGAAATCCGCTGCACCGGGGACGGTCGTCCTCCATTCCCTTGCCGGCTATAAGGAGAGCAGTATGCCGGATGTCATCGATTATATCTACAGGGCTGACCGTACCTGCAGCGACCTCGAGTATTTCGATATTGCGGTAACCGGCATCGGAGACGACAGCCGGGCGTTTATCGGGCACCTGCCAAACCAGAGCCAGATCCCGGTTGTAACAACCGTACCCGCTGCCAAACCCCTCTCGGATGTCGCGGTCTCGATGGAAGGAACGAACACAGTGACCTGCGGGCAGGGATATCTCGAGATCATCTTTGCCAAAGGCAATGTTCTCGAAGTGATCCGGTTTTCCGGACCGGTCATCGAGGACAAGGAAGCGATTGCGATCGCACAGAAAGCATACGCGAAGATCCCCTGAAGGGAATCTTCTCGTTTCTCGGCTTTGATAAGCCTCGAAATTCCGAAGATCCCCTGATGAGGATCTTCTGCTCCGGGTCGGATGACCTGCCGGAATAAATATCCCGTAAATCCATTCTCTTTTTTTTGTGTAAAGGATCAATCCGCAATCATTATTAACCGAAAAAATAATTAGGCCGTTATGCTTGGACTCCTGGCTTCCATGACGGTCTTTGGCCTGCCGCTCGCGATTGTCTTTGGGATCATCACGTTTGTCTGCCTTCTGGTAACTGCACTGCTCGGGTACCTTGTGCTCAAAGGGAAGTTCAATATCCCATTTGCATGGCACATGCGGATGGCGTTAGCAACGATCATCGCTGCTATCATCCATATCATGCTGGTCATTGCGTGGCTGAACGGGTGAGGGCGGAGTGTATTTTTGCGAGATATTGCACTACATCCATATTGATTGATTATTTGCGATAGTCCCCCCTCCACGGTACGCGGGCAGTCGCCGGGGTGGGAAGTCGACCCTTAGCCGGGCAAGGACCTTTTTCAAACCTACGTACAGGGAGGTGTGCTGCCAAATGCTGAATCCCATCAGAAATGAGATGAGGCATGACAAGAATACTCAGGATCCTTTACGCAGTCGGGAGACCTGTTGCGCACAGGCTATCGCAATATCAGAAAACGATCACAAGAACCGCAAGACTTAGTCCGTCTCCGGCTTCCCTTCGATCCGGTCGCCTTTGGTGATGGCGTTGACGAGCGCTTCAGCGGAAACTGCGTCGCCCTCCTCGGCACTGGTGCGGATGGAGTAGGTGGCGTCGGTTAAGAGTTTCTTTGTCAGGACCCGGGTGAGGGCGTCGATGATTGCCGCGGTCTTCTCATCTGTGATGCAAAGCCGGGAGAGGGCCCGCTCGCGTTCCCGGACCCGGACCTCCTCGGCCCAGGT
>NZ_PIZH01000051.1 GCF_002835825.1 Methanoregula sp.
CTACTGAGCGAGCGTCAGGTGGCGCCAACGGTTCATGGGGAGAGAGATTGTTCCATCCTGGAAACGGTCGTCGTGCTTGCCGACCCAGGCCTTGGATTCCCAACCGGACATGGCGAGTATCTTCAAGGAAGTGCTGACAAGAAGGGTCAGACCGTAATCGCGGTTCCAGAAGTCAGAGTACCCGGTGGTATGGAGCGTTACACGGTCAAAAACGATGCCCATCTCATTTAACCGTGCCCGCACTTTCCGGTACACGATCGCAGTAGGAACGAAAACCTCGACGCGCTCCGAGGTATGGACATGGGCGATGAACTCGTAGTACGCCTGCTCCACGGCAGGGATATCCGGGAAGGTGTATGTGTTGTGGGGCCACGAGATCCAGACCGCATCATGCGGCTCCCATTCCGCAGGCATGTGGAACCCGCGGTTTTGTGGGGTGTCTTTTTTCCGCAGGTCCGGGAATCTCCCCTCCTTTCCTGCAAACGGGACCGTGATCCGATAATAGGTTTCGGGCCGGCGGTTGCGAAAGAATCCCCAGGAATCCTGGACTTCGGTATTCATCGTGAAGTCGACTTTGACAACCAGTATCTCCTCGGAATCCCCGGCTCGGGAAAGCACTTTCCCGAATGCATCTGCAACAAAGGATCCGCCAAAGAACCGACAGCTGCCTTCGGTGCCGACACGGTTCACTGCTGCGACATGGACGCTGTTTGCCACAGCATGACTCCTCTGGATCAGTTCCCATGCTTCCTGCCACCCGCCTTCCTTTGGGGTATCCGGGCCAGGATGGCCGATCGCGGTCGGGTACAAGATGATGTCCGCCCCGTCAAGAGCAAGACAGCGTGCGGCCTCGGGGAACCACTGGTCGAAACAGATGAGCACCGCAATCTTTCCGTACCGGGTCGGGAAAACACGGAATGAATCCCCCGGGTAGAAGTACCCCTTCTCGTAAAACCCCGGATCCTGCGGGATGTGGATCTTGTGGTAGGGCTCCGAGAGATTCCCATCTGCATCGATCACCACAGCAGCATTGAAGAATTTCCCATCTGCTGTTTTCTCGTACACCGGGAGGATGATGACGATATTATGCTCGCGGGCAAGAGAGGCAAAGAGGATCGTCGACCGGCCGGGAATGGTCTCGGCAAGGTCCCCGGTCTCTGCTCCGCTATGCTGGGGAAAATACCGGACATGAAAGAGCTCGGGAAGGCAGATGATCTGCGCCCCCTGCCCTGCTGCCTCAATGACCTTCCGGCGTGCCTTCTCGATGTTTTCGCCGGGATCGGGACCCATCGCCATCTGGATGAGCCCCAGCGTAACGCCTTCCAGCTCCACACACCTCGTGGTGTATGGATTTTTCCTGATCGGATATGAGAGTATCCATCCGCGCCCTGCGGGATCATCGGGGCATACCGGGGTGCAGCATCTTTATCACGGGTGGAGGTCAAAACCCAATAACAAAGGGAGTCCATGAAGAAGAACACATTTTATCTCATATGCGGCTGCATTGCGCTTCTCCTGCTGGCAGTATTCTGGTACTCTGTTGAGGTCCATAATCCCCTGTTCATCGAGATCGCATTCCTCCTTGGCATCGCCATTGCCTATCTTGCCCGCAAGAGAGTGACCGATCTTGTCGAGGACGAGCGGAGTGCGAAGATCACGGAGCAGGCCGTGCTCCGGACCTTCCAGGTCTTCTGGGTTGTTTTCTGTGCGTTCTCGATCGGTGCGGTCATGCAGATCCTGTATATTCCGCAGGGCCCAAGAGTACTCTTCACCCAGCCGCCGCCTGCGCTCCTGTCGCCGAGGATGATGGGGTACTTCCAGCTCGCCCTCCTCTGCCTGATGATCTTCCTGTATGTCGGGTTCAGGATATACTATGCCCGAAAATATGGGGACTGGGAGACCGATGAAGAATAAGATCAAGGTCTTCCGTGCCATGCATGACATGACCCAGGAAGATCTTGCACAGGCAATCGGGGTGACCCGGCAGACCATCCTCGCCATCGAGAAGGGAAAATACGTCCCCTCGCTTGACCTTGCCTTCCGCATTGCCCGTCACTTTTCCGTCACCATCGAAGAAGTCTTCACCTACGATGACGAACTCCCGATAAAAGGCAACCGGGGCTGACCGGTTGTTCCGGTTCCCTGCACGGGGCCTTCGGCACGAATCCTCTGTTCCCCGGGCCGGAACAATGCCGCGCCCCTCCATTCTTTTCTGCGCGCTACAGCCCCTTTTTCTCCTCCCCCCGACCCTGTTCCGTCATTTGAAGAAACCCGGGCTCCTGCACGATTATGGAAAACAATAATATACAAAATGTTAAACATACATTACAATCTGTTCGGAAAAAATACCTTACCCAGGTATACAAACCAGATAGCAGGTAATCATCCCAATTTCCCACACCAGTTGCAGGAGAATGTATGAAAAGACAATTCCCTATTGCAGGTATCGTTTTGATCCTTATTGCACTTTTATCGGTGAGGATGGCAGCAGCAGCAGAGACGGTTTCGGTAACCAACTCTGTGGATGCAGCAGCGCAGGTTTATATTTCCGGATACGAATCCAGTCCTGCTGTGTTCTATCCCGGTGAGAGCGGAACCGTGACCATCCATGTCACAAATGCCGCCGATACTTCCGTTTCAGTATCCCAGCCGGCCCTGATTAGTCCGGACTTCGATATCATTAACAGCGGTTCGTTCCATTCCGTGACCAATATCGGCCCGGGAGCAACTACCGATTATACCTTTATTGTCAGGGCGGACTGCAAAGACGGCACCTATCTCCCGCTCTTTACCGTCTCCCCGAATACGTACGGGGCAAAGGCGATTAACACCCAGATCAAACTCAGGGTTGATTCCACGGACATACGGGCCAGCATATCAGCTATGCCGGATTCCTTTGCCATCTCAAAGAAAGACACCGTGAACGTAAGTATCTCCAATCCGCGTTCTGAGGGGATCTCAAACGTCCTTATCGTGCCGGAAACCGATGGCGCGGAGATCTTCCCAAAAGAAGTATTTGTCGGCACCCTGGACTCCAAGAAGTCCGTCCAGGTTCCCTTTTCCATCACCCCTGCCCGCGGAACCAATGTGACGTTCCATGTCACCTTCCATAACGGCGATAATGAGCATAAAACAGCTGTTGTTTTGCCAGTCAGCATAGACAAAAACAAGATGGGGGCCGAGATCGTTGTCAATAATATCGAGAGTACGTCTTCCGGTATGACGACCACGCTGAAAGGCGATGTAACGAACAACGGCCTTACCGATGCAAAGTCAATCCTGGTAACCGTAGGAGACCCGGCCCGGCCCGTCAACCCGAACCCAATCTATGCTGTCGGCAACCTCGAACCTGACGACTTCTCCAGCTTCGAGATCACATATGTTGCTGCCGGGAACAAGTCCGTTCCGCTGATTGTTGATTATAAGGATGCGGAGGGAAACACTTTCCGGGAGACCTTCAGTATTGCTGCAAGTGACAGCATGGCAATACCGGGAGCGGGTTCCCTTTCGTCCCAGTCCGTAACAGGGAGCACCATGCAGCGGAGGGGTATGTTCGGGTCGTTTGGATCCGGCTTCGGCCAGATCCCGGTAACCGAGATCGTGATCATCCTTGTGGCAATCGCTCTCCTCGTGTATGCCTGGAGAAAGGGGTATCTCAGCTCCTTAAGAAACCGGTTCAGGAAAGATCCCCTCCCGGGCGGAAAGGATGAGGATGACGATGAACCGGTGGAGAAATAGACCGGCTTTATCCTGGTACGACCATGACAGCTGTACCGGTCATCGAACTCCGGGACGTCACCAAGATCTACCCGCTCCCTTCTGGGGATGTTCTGGCGCTCGACAACCTCTCGATCCGGATCGGGCGGGGCGAGTTCGTGGCCATCATGGGCCCTTCGGGGTCCGGCAAGTCAACTCTCCTCAACCAGATCGGGGGACTGGACGTGCCCACCTCCGGCACCCTGCGTATCACCGGCCGGAACATCCGGAAGTTATCCGACGATGAACTCACCGACCTCCGGCTCAATGCCATCGGCTACATCTTCCAGAAGTTCAACCTGATCCCGCTCCTCTCTGCCTACGAGAATGTGGAGTACCCGTATATCCTCAAGCACCGGAAGAACGACACGACGGGCCATGTCAGTAAACTGCTTGGCGACGTAGGAATCAACAAGCGGATGGCAAAGCACAAGCCGGCCGAACTCTCCGGTGGACAGCAGCAGCGGGTTGCCATAGCACGGGCGCTTGTCAACGACCCGGACATCCTCCTCTGCGACGAACCAACCGGCAACCTCGATACAAAGACCGGGGGCCAGATCATGGAGATGCTCAGATCTCTCCACAACAAGGGCAGAACGATCATCATCGTTACCCATGACCCGCTCATCGGGGAGCAGGCAGAGCGGATTATCCGGATCCAGGACGGGAGGGTGGCAGTCGAATGAAGAACGATGTCATCTTCCAGCTCTCGGTACGGAGCATCCGGCTCCACTTCCTCCGTTCGGTGCTTGCAGCACTCGGCATCGTGATCGGTGTCGTGGCCATCTCATCCATGGGCATGATGGGGGCGAACATGACGATGTCCGTTACCGAGGAACTCTCTGCCATGGCCAACGTGCTGGTGGTGAAGGCGGATACCGGCGGAGGGGGTGGCAGCATGTTCAGCGCAATGGGGAGCGGGAGTTCGACTACGCGCAGGTCATCTTCATCGACAAGCACCAAGGACTACCTCACCGGATCGAACTTTGACGATGTCGAACGTGCCGTGGGCAGTTACGGGACGGTGTATCCCCTCTACCAGGACAGCACCAGGATCGAGGTCGGTGACAACACCGGACGTGCTACCATTTACGGAATGATCGACGACGATATGCCAAATGTCCTGACCATTGCTGAAGGCACACTGCCCAAGACATCCAGTTCCGTTGTCGTGGGTCCCACCTTTGCCTCGCGGCAGGGGCTCACCATCGGGAGCCGGATCACCATCGGGGATGCCACCCAGGATGAGACCGTCTCGAAATTCCGCGTTGTCGGGATTCTTGAACAGAAGGGGATGTCCATGGATATGAACACGGACAATGCCATCATCATGACCGAGAAGGCCTATGTCGGGCTGTTCGGGGGCGAGGAGGAGTATGACCAGGTCAATGTCATCCTAAAGGACATCAGCGATGCCGACACCACAAAGACCGCGATCACGGACAAGCTCAACCGCAAGGAGAACGTGGTCACCATCCAGGACAGCAGCCGGATGATGGAGAGCATAACATCAACGGTCAGCACCCTGACAACATTCGTCATGGCCATTGCCGGTATCTCGCTTCTGGTGGCGGCAACCTCCATCTTCAATGTCATGATGATGTCGGTAACCGAACGTATCCGGGAGATTGGTATCCTGCGGAGCATCGGTACGCGGAAGAGCGAGATCCGGCGGATGTTCCTGTACGAAGCCTCAATTCTCGGGCTTGTCGGGACGGGGATCGGCGCTATCATGAGCCTCATCCTTGGCTGGCTCGTCGTGCTTGCCATGGTAGGTACAACGAAGTATTTCTTCACTTACTCAAGCCTCATCTATGTCCCGATGGCAATGGCAATCGGCATCGCTATCTGCATCTTCTCAGGTGTCTACCCGGCCTGGCGGGCAGCAAACCTCGACCCCATTGAAGCGCTCCGGAGCGACTGAAGAGGGGCATTTCCACCATTCCCGGACCGGGACTCCCCGACCCGGTCAGGGTTTCCAGCCAGGATTCCCCATCCCAGAACCAGAGCAGTGGTGCACCTCATTGTGAGGGTCCCGATATTATTGGTGCAGAATCTCTGATTGAATCTTGACTGTCATTCTTTACAAGTGCACCACATTGAGAATAAAATACGAATTCTTTTAACAATGTACACCGCACACATTAGAAAGTGGTGCATTACTCCATTTACTCACCCGGATTCTGGTGCATGTTCGGGGTTTTCGGCCATCACATGAGGTTATCATGCAGCATTTGGAAGAAGTAAACAGGAACAATATTTTCATGATGGACAACACCGCCAACCCGGCGCCGCTCGGGCTGTGCGCTTTCGGGATGACGACCATCCTCTTAAGCCTGCACAATGCAGGGTTCACCGGTGTCTCAAGCCCGATTATCGCCATGGCGCTCCTGTATGGCGGTGTGGCCCAGTCCGTTGTCGGCGTCATGGAATGGAAGAAGAAGAACACCTTTGGCATGCTGACCTTTGGCAGCTTTGGGATCTTCTGGATTACCTTTGCCGCGATCCTGATGCTGCCGGCCCTCTCCCTTGCAAAAGCCCCGTCACCGGTTGAACTCGCGGCATTCCTTGCCGTCTGGGGAATCTTTGCCCTTGGCCTGTTCATCTGCACGCTCAAGATGCACCGCCTCCTCCAGGTCACCCTTGCTTTCGTGGTGATCCTTGTCGCACTGCTGGTTACCGCACAGCTGACAGGCAACCCGCTCATCCTCACGCTGGGAGGCATCTCCGGCCTCATCGCCGGCGGCCTTGCGCTCTATATGGGCCTGGGACAGACCATCAACGAGATCTTCGGGAGCCGGGTCCTCCCGGTCTAAAACTCCTTTTTTACCGGAAACGGGCGTACATCACTTCGTCCATGGTCACGCCGTTCTTTGTGACCGCATTCCTGTGCACCGCTTCACGGACAAAACCGCACTTCTCCAGTACCCGCATGGACGCCGGGTTATTTTCAAAGATCCCCGCTTGGATCCGGGCAAGGTTATACCTGTCGAATGCCACTGGCACAATCGCCCGGACTGCATCGGTCACGATACCCCTGCCCCAGTACGGTTCGCTAAGCCAGTACCCGATCTCCGCGGTCCTCCGGTAGACATCCTCCAGCGGGTGGACACCAATCCCGCCGCAGGCCTGCCCATCCACTTCAATGGCAAGGACAAGATTATGGCCACCGGAGGCAGTTGCCTGTGCAATGAAGCGCTCCGCATCGCCAGAAGTATAGGGGGAGGGAAAACCATCCCGCAGGGTTGCAGCAATGCGGGGATTGTTCGCGAACCGCACCAGACTGGGGGTATCATCCGCTGACCAGTCTCGGAGGATTGTCGAAGGAGTGATGATCTGCACAGGAAAACCTTGTTCATAAGCATATCACCTGCACCCAGATTACCCTGACGGACCGGCCCTGCCTATCTATCACCACCTATTTAGCCCCATAAAGAGACCCTATCCGGTTAAGGACACATCCCCATGTTATTCCTCTCGGAAACGGAGAAGGCGGAATGGCGCCGGCATGCACAGGAGATCGCTCGCAATTCCACAGCCCCTGAACAGTATGAAGGGCAGGTCCGGAAAAACCTGGTCCCGGCATTCGATTACTATATCGCTATCGACCTTGCCGGCCGGGGCGAAAGCCGTCGTGCCGTGGAATGGCTGGAGGCTGCCACGCTTGCTGAGGAGGACGGCCTCTTCTCCGCAGCATTCCTCCTCAGTTTTCTCTCCCGGCACAACGGTGCCCTCATCCCGCCGGCCACCGCATTCGAGGACCCGCGCCCGTTCCTCCATTTTGCCAGCGTCCCGGTGATGAAGGCGGCACGACAGCAGCTCGCAAAGCAGTTCGCCCACAGTCTCCCTGCCTTTGACAGTCCGGTGCGGTTCATCGACATCGGCTGCGGCGACGGATCCCTGACAGCAATGGTCCTCTCCCGCCTGCTGGAGACCGGAAAAGCCGGCGCGATTGATGAGGTGCTCCTCATCGATGCCTCCCCGGCAATGATCGCCCTTGCCAGGGAAACCATCTCACGGCAGTTCCCGGATACAAGGGTCGTAACCGAAAACTCCCGTATCCAGGACTGCTCTGCCTCCATCCGTACCCGCTATGATATCGCCATGAGCTCCCTTGCCTACCACCACATGCCGGTGGAGGACAAGCGGCTCCACCTCCTGCGGCTCAAGCCCTGGATCGACCATTTCCTCCTCTTCGAGATGGACGCCGACAACGACACACCCGAACTCTCAACACCGGAACTTGCCCTGTCGGTCTACCAGTCGTACGGCAGGATCATGGACTTTGTCTATTCCCATGACGCGCCGGTCGACGTTGTCACGGATTGTATCGACTCCTTCCTCATGACCGAGGTTGTCTCGCTCCTCACAAGGCCGCGGGGCGAACGCACGGAGTACCACATGCTCCGGAGCCAGTGGCACGACCTGTTCCGGGACTGCCTGTGTCCTGAGTTTGCCGTCTGTTCCGACTCCACGTGCTATGCTGACGAGTACATGACGCTCTTTACCCTGCACTACGGCAGGAAGAAATGACCGTCAACCAGTTTTTACCAGATCGAAGACCCAGCGCTTGATCCCCGGCGCAACATTCCCGCACTCGTCCTGGAACGTGAGTTCGAATCCTTTGCTCTCCAGTGCAGCCACGAGCGCCGGTATCTCGTTTTTTGCCCCGAACGTGTAGAAATGGATCATGCCGTCGCGGGCCGCAAAGGGTGTAAAGACATCCAGGCTGTCCGTCATGCCATATGGCGTGGGGATGATGATCCGGTCAAACCGCTTCCCCAGCAGGTGCCCCGTGTCCTTTGCATCGCCAAGGATTGCCGTTACCGAACCTTCGACATGGTTCAGCACGATGTTCTCCCGGAGCCAGCCATAGGCCTCGGGGTTCTTCTCGATTGCGATGACCCGGCCGCCCCTTGCAGCGGCCGGTATGGCATACGGGCCCACACCGCAGAACGGCACGAGTACTGTCTCGCCGGGCTCCACCTGTTCCGTGACCCGTCTCCGCTCATAGGCCATCCGGCTGGTGAAGAAAACTTTTGTGACATCGAACCGGTACTGAAAACCGAACTCGCGGTACCGGG
>NZ_PIZH01000052.1 GCF_002835825.1 Methanoregula sp.
ACCCCGAACCTGCAACGGAGTACGGATGATGTCTATTCACCGGGCGGAATCCCGAAGCGGCCCGACCGGGCGGTTATTGTCTATGCCAACACGGCACGGCAGATCTTCCCCGGCATTCCCGTTATTCTTGGCGGTATAGAGGCAAGCCTTCGCCGGTTCGCCCACTATGACTACTGGCAGGACCGGGTGCGGCAGGGAATCCTTGCCGACGCACCTGCCGATCTCCTTGCGTTCGGTATGGCCGAGTGGCAGATGGTGGAGATTGCCCGCCGGTTCGATGCCGGAGAACCCGTAAAAGCCCTTCGCGACATACGGGGGACCGCCTTTACCCTGGAACTTGCCGAATGGCGGAGCAGTCCCCCGCCCGGGATCGTGGAGATCCCCGGCTTCTCCGAGGTTTCCACGAACAAGCAGGCCTATGCCCGGGCATTCGCCCTCCATTATGCAGAGCAGGACCCGGTGCGGGGGAGGGTCGTTGCCCAGCCCCACCCAAAGACCGTCATTATCCAGAACCCGCCAGCCCTGCCGATGGGCACTCCGGAACTCGACCATATCTACGAACTTCCCTTCTCCCGCGAAGGTCCCCCTTCATACAAACAGCCCGTTCCGGCCCTTGAGCCGGTCCGGTTCTCGGTTGTGAGCCACCGCGGGTGTTTTGGCGCCTGCTCGTTCTGTGCCCTCACCCACCACCAGGGAAGGATCGTCCAGAGCCGGAGCACCGGGTCACTTGTGCGGGAGGTCACCCGGATGACGAAGATGCCAGGGTTCAAAGGCATTGTACAGGATGTCGGGGGCCCGACCGCTAACATGTATGGCATGTATTGCGATCTCTGGGAGAAGGCGGGAGCGTGCCGGGACAAGCACTGCAGCCCCGCCTGCCGGACTCTCCATGCAAGCCATGCTGTCCAGTGCGAACTCCTGACAGCGCTCCGGAATATCCCCGGTGTCCGGAAGGTCTTCATCGGGTCCGGTATCCGCTATGATCTCGTGGTGGCAGATCCGAAAGAGTACCTGGGACTGATCTGCGACCATCACGTCTCCGGCCACCTGAAAGTGGCACCGGAGCATATCTCTCCTGCTGTGACGGCCCTGATGAACAAGCCCCCGCAGGAAGTCTTTGACCGGTTCCGCGGGCAGTTTGCACACCTGCAGGAAAGAAAAGCGAAGAAACAGTATCTCGTCCCCTATTTTATGTCCGGTCACCCGGGGTGTACTGTCCGCGACATGGTCCGGCTGGCCGAGTATATCCGTGACAACAACCTCTATACCGAGCAGGTGCAGGATTTCACCCCGACGCCGATGAGCGTCTCGACCTGCATGTATTATACCGGTCTCGACCCGTTCACCGGCAAGCCCGTGCACGTGGCAACGGGGAGAGAGAAACAGGTCCAGCGTGCCCTCCTCCAGTACCGGGAGCCGCGCAATCGCGGGCTGGTGATCGAAGGGCTGGAAGCGGCAGGACGAAGCGACCTTATCGGGAGCCGCCCGGAGTGCCTGATCCAGGAGAACGCTGGTTATGCCACGAAGAGTATGGGAAAGTACCGTAAATCAGCAAAAAAGAAATAACCTGATTGTTTGAGGGCAGGCTTGTTATTTCCGGCCGTACTCGTCATCGAACCGGACGATGTCGTCCTCTTCGAGATAGTCGCCGAGCTGGACCTCGATGACCTCGAGGGGGATGAGGCCGGGGTTCTTCAGCCGGTGTTTCATGCCGCTGTGGACATAGGTGCTCTCCCCTTTCCGCAAAAGCTTCTTCTCGCCGTTCAGCTCGATCTCGGCAGTCCCGTTCACCACAACCCAGTGCTCGCTCCGGTGATGGTGGAGCTGGAGGGAGAGCCGTTCCCCGGCCCTGACGGTCACACGCTTGATCTTGTACCTCGCGCCCTCTTCGAGGACCGTGTACGAGCCCCACGGGCGGTGCACCTGGCGGTGGAACTGTGTCACTGGGTCGTTCTCCTGGTTGAGCCGCGTGACAAGATCCTTGACCTGCTCTGCCTGCTGGTTATGGCAGACCAGGAGGGCATCGGGAGTGTCCACAACAATGAGATCGTTCACGCCGATCAGGCCGACACGCTTGCCCGGCGCATGCACGTAATTGTTCCGGGCAGCGAGATACTCAGCGTTACCGACATTTCCTTTCTGGTCATGCGGTTGAGTCTCGTACAATGCCCTGAAGGTACCGAGATCGTTCCACTCTGCGTCAAGCGGTACAACGGCAACCTTCTTTGAGTGTTCCAGCAGCCCGTAATCGATGGAGATTGCGTCAAGCGACTCGTACTCTGGATCTTCACCCCCGTTGAGTGCCTTATACATCCCGGGCTGGTATTTTTTCAGTTCGGTAAAGAAGCAGCCCGTTGAGAGAAGGAAGATGCCGCTGTTCCAGAGATACCCCCGTTTGACGTATTCCTTTGCTGTTTTCTCGTCAGGTTTCTCTTTGAACTGGTCGACAACATTTCCCACGGGGAGTTTTTTCCCGGGTCTGATATACCCGTACCCGGTATGGGGGGAGGTCGGTTTGACACCAAATGTGACAAGGTACTTTTTTGCCACCGGCGCAGCGGCACGGATCTGGTCGAGCGCAACCTCTCCCAAAATGTGATCGCTGGGGAAGACCGCAGCCGTTGCGTGCGGATCAGTATCCCGTATTCGTTGCAGCGCCCACCCGATGGCAGGCAGGGTGTTTTTACCTTCCGGCTCGACAAGCAGGCGGGAGTCGTCAAGGTTACACCCGAGTTCCTCGGCTTGGTTCCTGACAAGATACCGGTGGATCTCGTTTGTTACAACCCAGATATTTTCCGGTCCTGAGAGCCGGACCGCCCGCTCATACGTCTTCTGGAAGAGCGAGGGGCCGCCCAGCTGGATGAACTGCTTGGGATAGTATTCCCGGGAGAGCGGCCAGAGCCGTGTCCCGACTCCGCCGGCAAGGATGATGGATTTCATAGGGCGCCTGAGGAGAATCCGGCATGGATCCGGCATCCGCCGGAACTCCGGAAGTCGTTATATATCTCTCGGGAAATGATCATTTAATAGATTCGCTCTCTTTCTGCACCGGCGATATGCTTTGCATTCTTTCCTGAGATCTTATACAGCTGTTGCCGGGCTAGGGCGCTGGTCAAAGAATTTCCGGAGCCACAACTCGGTGTTGACGATCCGCCAGATCTCGGGAGAGTAGGGGGACTCTCCCTCAAGGAACGCGAGGTAATCCCGGATCACCGCACCGGCATCCCAGTACGGCCGCATCCGGAAGGTGTCTGAAGAAAGGACCTGCAGGATGAACGGGCGGAGGTCCTCTTTCATCCAGACCTCTTCCGGTGTCACAAACCCCATCTTGTCCATCCGGCAGCGGATCGATTCCGGGACAATTCCTTTGATGGCATGGCGGAGACTGGTCTTTGTGATTCCGTGCCGGATCTTCTGGTCCAGCGGCAGGGCTGCGACATACTCCACGAAGCGGTAATCGAGGAAAGGTACGCGGGACTCGATCGAGAATGCCATGGAGTTCCGGTCCTCGTAATGCAGGAGGGAGGGCAGGTTGGTTGCGGTAAGTTCGCGGTGGAGCACTGTATCAAGGCTGGCGTCATACCGCAGGATGGTCTCTTTCGGGCAGGCAAAAAGGCTCCGGCGTGCTTTCCGTTCCCAAAGCTGACCCGGCGCGGAGCGGAAGAACCCTCTATGGCGGCTCATGCTGCCGGCCAGCTCTCTCAATGCCGTCAGCCACCGGAACGAGCGGAAGAGCGTGCCAATATACGTTCCCTGGTACGCGATATACCCGGCAAGGAGCTCGTCTGCGCCCTGGCCGTCGAGGACGACTTTTACCTTTTCCCGTGCAAGCCGCATCACGCAGTACTGCGCATAGATGGAGAGCGAGCCAAATGGCTCGTCCTGTACCCAGACGAGATGGTCGATGTCGTCCCAGAGTTGCCCGGCCGAAGGTTCGACCCGGTGGGCATCGACCCCGGTTGCCTGCACGATCTCATCGATATACCGGCTCTCGTCAAACCTCCTGTCAGTGAAGACCGCGGAGAAGGTCTTCTGCCGGGAACCGACGCTTGCCGGGACTTCCTTCCGGATGATGTCGTTGATGAGCACGGTCAAGGTCGAGGAGTCGATCCCCCCAGAGAGGCAGGTTCCCACGGCGACATCGCTCCGGAGGTGGATCCGGGTTGCATCGCGGAGGAGATCGAGGAGCCGGGCTGAGACAATCGCATCGGGAGTTGTTCCATGAATTTTTGGATTTACCGGGGCATCCCAGTACCGGACCGGCTGCTTTGGTCCGCCTGCATCCACGACAAGGTAATGGGCCGGCAGGAGCTGGGAGATGCCGTCGAACATGGTCCGGGGCGAGTGGTCGAGTACGCCCCACGCCAGAAAGGTACCAAGCATCAGGTCATCGGGGTCTCTCCCGGCATCCGGGTGGGCGAGCAGGGCCTTGATCTCGGAGGCGAAGAGAAAGGACCCCCCCGCCTGCGTGTAATAGAACGGCTTGATGCCGAGTCGGTCCCGGGCACAGAAGAGCTGCTCCTTCTTCCCGTCCCAGAGGGCAAAGGCCCACATGCCGTTGAACCGGGAGAGGCAGGCTTCGCCCCACTCCTCGTAGGAATGCAGGATGACCTCGGTGTCAGAATTTGAGTGGAAGCAGTGGCCTTTTTCCAGCAGCTCTTCCCGGAGCTCCACATAATTGTAGATCTCGCCGTTGAACACGAGCCAGAGCGTCCCGTCCTCATTGGTCATCGGCTGGAGGCCTTCGTCCGTGAGGTCGATGATGGCAAGGCGGCGGTGGACAAGGCCGGTGCTGCCGCAGATCTTCAGCCCCTCTCCATCGGGCCCCCGGTGAGCGAGCCGTTCGGCCATTGCGGCGAGGAGGTTGCTATCCGGGGCCTTCCCGTCCAGACAGTAATGGCCTGCAATCCCGCACATTATGGTAAAGGTGGGCACCGGTGGGTAATAAGTATGTGAGCAGGCAGGATGCGACGGTCGAAGATTTTCCTTATGGAAAATCTTCTCATCCTCCTGGTTCTTCGAACCAGTCGGAGTTCGAAGATTGCCCTTGTACATTTCTCGTCTTCGAGGCTTTGCGAACCTGTCGGAACTCGAAGATTTTCCTTATGGAAAATCTTCTCCTCCTCAAGGTCCTTCGAACCTTTCGGATACCGTATCCTGATATAGTACAGAGCCCAAGGACTGTCCGGGGAGATCCTGAGGTATCCTTTATGTGTGTTGTCGTGAGGGAACTGGAACCCGGGGAATTTTTCCTTGCCGAGAAGCTTTGGGAAGAGTACCGCGGCCAGAAGGCAGACCGGCAGCATGAACGGATCTTTGGTGTCTTCGAGGACGACCGGCTTGCGGCAACGGCCCGGCACACCCGCCACCCGGACGGTGTTGAGATGGACTGCGTCTTTGCCTCGGAAAAGTACCGGGGAAAAGGATACGCACGGATGGCAGTCGAAGCGCTGCTTGAGGCATGCAGATCGGAGTCGATCTTTATCCATTCAACGCTGGTCCTTATCCCGTTCTACAAGAAGCTCGGGTTTGTTCCCATCCCTGAGGATGATCTCCCGCGGACGATCCGGGAACGATTCCTGTTCTGTTTCGGGGAGATGGCTGGCTGTAATGTCTGCCCTATGGTTCGGGTCAAACAGCCGGAGGTAGCGACTACGCCATGATTGCAGGTGATATTCCGGTCTTGGACAGACATGTGAGCTATTTCTGAGTGCGTGGTGTGACAGATGTGATGCTGTTTATGATCCCCACGTATCTTTCGAAACAGTTGCGGCATCGTCCGCAGTCAGGAGTGAGATGCAGCGATATAAACGATTTCTCACCGAGTACCTTCCGCTTTTTTAGGTCAACCTGAACCACGAATTGGTCGGGTTGGGTTAATGTCAGGCGTTATGGGTATGCCTTGGGCGGTGACTGGCATGAGGGATCATAGCAAGAGCCGCGATCGCTGCGACAGCCCGGCACAATGCTACTTAGTGAAGACGGTGCTGCTCCCCTATGCTGCGGTACTCATGCTCACCGCAGCAGTCGAGGAAAAGAGGTTCAGGGATGGAATCCCCGTATTCGGATTCCCCAGAGTAATCTTGTATTCAAAATTCTGGGTATTTTTCGGGGTTACGGAGAGCTGCCAGACGCCGGGCTTGCCCTCAACAGCATATATCACGGTATACTGAACGCTGGTCTCATGGTAGGCGGCCTCCTTCGATAATGATGCGGTCATCGGATCGCCATCAAGGTTGACCGACCCCCGGATAATCTTCTGGACCGGCCTGGCGGTCACGATCCCGCCGGGACCGGTGATCGTGGTCTCGAACGAGGGCTCGCGGATAGTACTGGTTGCAATCGGGGCGGGGTATCCCGAATAGCCCGAAGTGAGTTCTATGGAGACAGGCTCTGCTGCATCCAGGGTGAACTGTTTCACATATGATACCGCGGGTTGTTTCCAGATATTGAAGTTCAGCGATACCCGGCCCTCCCCCTGCATAAGCGACGGATCATCGATACCGAGATCGATATACCCGTTCGAATAGCCGGTCGCCGCTGGGGGAACCTTCATGATAATTTCAAGAGTGCCGGTCGAGCCGGGCGGGATCGAAGAGGGTGCGATCAGCTGGAACGAGTCAGAAGTCAGGCCGGGCTCTGTGACACCGTACAGACCATACGACATGAAACTATCGCTGCTGATTTTCGGGGCCAGCTGAACGGACGACGCCCCGGTATTCTTGATCTCTACCGTATACCGGTATTCTTTTCCTGCCTCAACCTGGTCGGAGATATACAAGGGGGATATCTGGACTACCGGGGGTACGATGATATTCACGTAGAAATTCATCTGGTGGATATAGTTCGGGTAGGGTGTCGGGTATGCTGCAGGGTATTCCTCGTCCGTAAAGACCAGGTTGGCGTTATATGGCCCCCGAGAAGCATCCGCCGGGGTTGAAACCTTCATCGTGAATTTTATGCTCTCACCGGCAGGTACATCAGCGGAAGCCGGGCTGACGGCAATCCAGGAAGGATCCAGTTCATAGGGAATGTTGTAGGGCTGCAGTTTGATTTTGGGCGTGAGGGTCACGGTTTTGCTGTCCCGGTTCCTGACCGTGATGGTCATGTCCTTGGACTCCCCGGGTTTGAGAGCGAACTGCGTATATGTGGGGTTGATCTCCAGTTTCGTGTAGTTGCCGACAGGGGAAGCTATGGTCCCCGGCGTGGGTACCGGCAGGGGGATCGCTGTTACTACCTGCATGCTCGCACCGGAATTGCCTGTCTGGTCGTCTGCTGCACAAGCAGCCGGGGCAAGAAAAAGCAGGACCGCGGCTGTAATGATGATCGATATGCTGAATGGTCTCATGAAAAACACCTGTATTTTGTGAGCGCCGGGGTGGTTCTGGTAACCAGGGCATTCACCCCGTTGCTGATTGGCGATGGCTGTTCCGGCTCAGAGGTTTACGTCTGAAATGGACATCCGCAGTACAATATTTTTTGATATTATATATGCGATTCGAAATGAAATTTCAGCCGGATCATTGTCTGAATAACCGTCATCCGGCTCCCCTGCACCGACAAAGACACCGATAGGACTCATGTCCGTAATTGCGGCACTCGGGATTGGCAGTGTCGTCTTCCTTGTTTCCAGAAAAGAGTAATTTCCCCTTTTTTATTCCCTGACCAGAGGGTTATTTGCGTTTCCCCGCCGTCTGCTTCTTACCAGTAGCAGTTTTCTCTTTCTTCCCCCCAACCCCCTTCACCTCGCACGGCACGCACCGTTCGAGCTTCTCGTCAACAATGCGGTACGCGTTCGCGAGCACGGACGAGTTGGAGATCATACCCGATAATAAAATAACTTCAAGGATCTCCTCGCGGCTGGCACCCATCTTGAGGGCTGCCTGCATGTGGTAGCCGGTACAGTGCGGGCACTTTAAGGCCGCACCCACGGCCATGCTGATCAGTTCCACGTACTTCGGGTCGAGCGGGCTGGTCTCCGCAACGGTCCCCTTGTACAGCAGGTGGGAGATGAGCACCTCGGGGCGCTCGCCCATCCTCCGGAAGATGAGCGGGACCTTCCCGTACTCCTCTTCGATAACCCTCATCCATTCTTCGGCAGTTACGTCGGCACCCTGGTCGACAATCCGCGCAAGCTTCTCCTCAAATGTCTCTTTCGATGACTTTCCCATACCGGTTCCTCGTTTCAGACCGCGATGTTCGTCTCCGAGAACGGGAGCACCTTCACGATGATATAGTCCCGCATCCGCGAGGGAAGGACTTCTGCCACCTCGCCGAGCGTGATCCCGTCCTCGACTGCAACCTTCTTCACCCGCTCGGCAAACGTGTCGTACGGGAGCTTGACGCGGAGGCCGGCAATCTGGACCGTGAGCGGGGTTGGCGACGTGACGTCCAGGATCTCGGGGACCTGCTCCCTGATCAGGCCCATGAGCCGGGCCGGGTAGACAGAGAGGGGGTCCTTTGCGATCTCTTCGCGCTTCTTCTCAAGCACCCGGGTGATCTCCTCAATGATCTCATCCAGCTTCGCAAGCTCGTCAGCCTCCTTGGTCCTCCGCATGAACCGGCCCACATTGCCCACGTACCCGTCTACCGGCGGATTGATGATCCGCTCCAGGACTTCCTTGTCCGGGCCCCCGCAGAGCACGATCGGCACCTCGATCCCGCGCCGGAGCGTGGGGATCTTGTACTCAATGCAGGTCTCGAAGTTGCCCATCAGGTAGACCGCGATGTCGTGCTCGTTGATCACGTCACGCTCTTCGTCCTTCAGGCCGGCGATCCGCTTCCCCGGCCCCCGGGCCCGGCTGACCATGTTGCTC
>NZ_PIZH01000053.1 GCF_002835825.1 Methanoregula sp.
TGTCGTTGCCGTCTTTAGTCGGGTCCCCGATCTTCTTTGCTGCGATCGCGCTGGCATCAGGGGACGGGTGCCGGGGGAAGGCTCATTTCGGGACGGCAAAGTCCCCGGCACCCGTGTTGGCGATCTGCACGCTGCAGGTCTTATCCACGTACTCGTAGGTCTTTTTAATCAGGTCCTCGAGGATGCGCATGACCTCAGGATGGTCGGCAAACGAGACCTCGATGTCGATGCTGGTCGCCTCGTTGAGGTGCTTCGTTGTCGCGTGCTCCTCGGCACGGAAGATCGGTCCAATCTCGTACACCTTCTCGCAGCCGGCGGCCATCATCATCTGCTTGTAGAGCTGCGGGCTCTGGTTGAGGAAGGCCTCCTTGTCGAAGTAGGCAATGGGGAAGAGCTCGGTGCCGCCCTCGGTTGCCGCTGCTACGATCTTGGGAGTCGTGATGGCGGTGAAGCCGGCATCGTGAAGGAACTGGTTGATCGCGTAGCATGCTGCGCTCCGGATCTCGAAGACCGCGGCAACGCGGGGCCGCCGCACGTCACGGAACCGGGCGTCGAGCCGGGTGTCGAGTTCGGCCGGGGCCTTTTCGGAAACGTCCACCGGAAGGGGAGGCTCGGCAAGCGGCATGAGCTCGGTCGATTCCGGCCACCGCTCGCGGCGCCCTGCGGCGTTGTCTAGCGCCTTGGCCGGGCCAGTGACCCGTACAACCGATTCGCGGGAGACTGCCTTGACGGCGGCAAGGACCTGCTCGGATACTTTCTTCTTCGGGATGGTCACCTGGATGATTCCCGTCCGGTCGCGGATCAGCATGAAGGCGAGGCCGCCGAGGTCCCTGACCTCGTGGACCCAGCCGGCGATCTCGGCAGAACCGGATGCGGGGGTGACCTGTGCAATGGGCGTGCGCATTAAAATCCTATAACAATGGGCGGCAGGAGGTAATGATGGTATTGTGGGTGCGGGGGCCTGAATCAGAAGACAGGCGTGATTTTTCATCTTCATGGGCAAATGGGCGCGGGAAACGCGAAGGATGTGCCGGGGGGCTGACGAATCTGAGACTTTAATCAAAAGGTTGAGGATGAGAAGAGTCGCAGGCTCTTCGAACCTCTCGGAACTCGAACATACCCTGATGGGAATTATCTCCATCTCAGGGTTCTCATGATCCAATCGGATTCCATAATCCATATATTATTCAACAAACCCCACTTAGGTGAAGAACTATGGCAGAACCTGAAAAAACCAAGGAGCCCCAGGAAACGAAAGGCTGGAGTACCGGTACCAAGGCGCTGGTCGGCATCGTCGTGCTCATCCTCGTTCTCGGCACGCTTGCGGTCTTTACCCTGACCGTTGTGGTGATGGGATCGTTTTCTGAACCTTCGCTTCCCTATACGACAAATTACCGCGTCACCTTACCGGATGGCGAGCCGGTGACGATCGGGAGCAGCCACATCCTTGTCGCCTCCTATGAAAACGAACTGTTCTGCGATGTTGACGGGACAAAGGAGAAACTGGTTGTCGGCCAGCAGCGTATCATCAGCCCCAAGCACGCGAAAGTAACGGTATTGGGCATCCCGGTCATCGAGACGGATTTTGAGATCACCCTCACCTATCTTGGGTCAACCGGGAAAAATGCCAACTTCGACATGAGCGTTAAAACATCGACGCAGGTGCCGGAGATGGTGATCCGGCATATCATCCCCTCCAGCATGCACGCGCAGCCGATGTGAGTGCCCCCTTTTTTTCTTACCCGATTCGTTCAGGACAGCAAACCCCGCTCAGGTTATCGGGCGGTTGTGTTGCATTTATCCAGGCAATCTTTTCCCGGCGGATTTTCTTGGAGAGTGCATCCCTCCCGTGACATGACTGAACACGACCTGGGTGGGCGTGAGGCGAACCAATCCTGGGTTGCCTTTTGAAAAAAAGGTCAGGGGGTGAGTTGTCCAGAAGGATGGAGGAACAAAAAGTTCTCAGTCCTTGTTTTCAGCTTCCACACTCTCCGACGCTCCCTTGCAGGGCTGCCGCAGGAGCTGGAGAATCACCGACCCCACGGCAAGCATTGATATGCCGATGATAAGGTACACGATGAGGCTGAAGTTCTCCTTGACAATGGAAAGACCCCCAAAGAAGTATCCGGCCAGGGTGAACGATAAGATCCAGAGGACTGCCCCTGCGATGTTGTACGTGAGAAACCAGCGGTAGCTCATTTTGCCTACGCCGGCAAGGAACGGGGCGAAGGTCCTGATAAAGGGCACAAAACGGGCGATGACAACCGTCATGCCGCCATATTTTGCAAAGTACTCCTGGGTTCTTTCGAGATGCTCGGGGCGGACGCAACTGTACTTTTTCTCCAGGACCTTCATCCCGGCAGTGTGCCCGATCCAGTAGTTGACCGTGTCGCCAAGGATTGCAGCTACAAGGAGGATGACGATCAGGGCCTCGATATTCAGGTAACCTGCCCCGGCAAGTGTCCCGGCAACAAAGAGGAGCGAGTCACCGGGGAGGTACGGGGTGACAACGAGCCCTGTCTCACAGAAGACGATGGCAAAGAGGATCAGGTACGTCCAGAAACCATAACTGTCAATGATTCCGGGAAGGTACTTGTCAATGTGGAGCACAATATCGATGAAAAGGAACGGCAGGTCCATCTCCTGTACTATTCTCTTCAGGTCATCATAAATGCACGGCTGTCAATCCCGGCTCAGGCAACAGTACGCGGGCATGACATCCCGGATTCCGGACCCTGAATAATGCTTTTTATAGGGACGGACAATAAGGAATAAAGGTAAATTTCATGAAACATGAGAACCCGCCCACCTACTCCTTTGTCATTCTTACGCTCATCCTTATCATTGTCAATACGCTCCTTGCATGGCTCTCCGTTTCGGTCTTTCCGCTGGCCGGCGGGGGCGTGATATCCTGGATGTTTATCGCCGTAGGGTTCATGATCCTCTTTACGCTCTGGTTTGGCTGCTATGGTGCAATCGCCTCCTATGTCGGGACCCTTGCCGGCTCGGGGCTGCTGGTGTCTGATACCCTTGTCCACAACCCCCATGTTGCGCTCATCTGGGCCGTGGCCGGACTTTTACAGGCGCTCATTCCGCTTGTTGCGGTACGGAGTTTCCAGGTCGACCTGACCATGAAAAACCCACGGGACTATACCTACATCATCCTTTTCGGTGTCATCGTCAACAACCTTATCGGGGCTGTCTGGGCTGTAGGGACGCTCTCGCTTGTCGAAACTGTCTCATTCATATCGGCCTTCTCCGCATGGTTCATCGGCAATGCGGTCGTCTGCATCCTTATCGTTCCACTGTTCCTGAAACTGTTCACGGAAACGGTGCAGAAGAACCGGTTGTTTGTCAGGAATTACTGGACCTGACCACTGCTTTTTTAGATATCCCCGTTGCAGACCATCAGGTAGGTCTTCCCTGCCCTTGCAGACCCCTTCTTCCGGTCAGGTTTCGGATGGAATGGGAGCCTGGTCCATTGCATGGAGCAGGAGGGGAATGCCGACAGCGATGATGAAGATAAAGAAGCTGACCCAGAGGTGGACCCCGAAATAGGAAAGGAACGCTGCCCAGAGGAGGGCGACGAGCACCAGGAAGTAGAAGAGCAGGAGGGTGCGGTTCTTTTTGTGGTTCCGGATATCGATGAAGCCGACGACCGGGTTGATTGCCGCAAGCGAAGCGAACAAAAAGACGAACTGGAGCACCTCTCCTTTATGGAGCAGGAAGACAGCCCAGAGTACGGCAACGAACAGGATCAGGAAGAAGAAGATGCGGGTCCTTTCCCCTGGCGCACGAGACTCCGTCGCCATAATGGAGAGATGACTGTCCCGCTATAAAAAACAATTGCCGGATCCGGTCAGGCATCAGCTAGGTGATAAGCCGTTCATCGCCTTCCTGCCACTTCGGAGAAACGATGCACAGAAACACAAGGTCTCCTGTACCGCTATTGCGGATGTACTGGCGGGCTTTGGGGGGAATATACACGATCTGTCCTGCCCGCACAAACTCCTGTTCGTTCCCGATATGCATCTCTCCTTCCCCTTCAAGGATGTAGTAGAGCTCTACCGACCGGTCCAGAACATGGGGCAGCGTGGACTCTCCCACTGACACAATCGCATGGGCAATGCTGCACCCAAGCCCCGCGGCTTCCGGGACCTTATCGGGATGCAGGAGTTCGCACAGGACTGAACGATCGATCACGCGTGTATGGGAGCAGTCTGCAACACTTCGGATGAGCATGGGAATCTCCTGTTGGATCATGGGTCACGGGAATATTTGGAACCGTCGCAGTGCCGTACTTCCATAGGCAGCTGCAATTCTCCAGTACCGTACATCTTTATTGCGCCCTGCGGGTATCATTACTGTAGTGGTAGTATGAAGATCATTGGCATCAATTCCAGCCCGAAAGGCGACAAGAGCCAGACCCGCCGGCTCGTAATGGGGGTTCTCGAAGGAGCCCGGCAGGCCGGTGCGGACGTGACGTTTGTTGACATCTGTGCCCTGGACATCCATTACTGCACGGCGTGCGGCACCTGTTACGCAAAGGGAGAGTGCATCCATGACGACGATTTCCCGGCGCTCCTCCTGAAGATGTCCGACGCGGACGGAATTGTCTTCGGATCGCCCAATTACATCAACGCGGTGACCGCCCAGCTCAAGACCATGCTCGACCGCATGGCGGACACGGTGCACTGCCAGGCGTTTGCCGGCAAGTACGGCTGCTCTGTCTGCACCGCTGGTGGCTCCTATGCAAACGAAGTTGCGGATTATATGAACATGGCCCTTGGCAATTATGGTGCCATGACTGTCGGGAAGGTCGCAGTCCACCTGGGAGCCGATCCGGATGCGATTGCCGGTGCCGAGAAAGAGGCAAAGGCACTTGGAAAGAAGCTAGCCGAAGCGATCAAGACAAAATGGTCCGATCCCGCACAGGCGAAAGTCCTCGCAGAGCGCAGGGAATACTTCAAGCGCCTTGTATCGTTTAACAAGGACCTCTGGAAGCACGAGTACGATTACTGGAAAGCGGCAGGGGAACTGCCCTGACCTTTTTTGAAAAGAACCATCGCACGGTGCAGACATCCTGACCGTCTGAACGAACGGAAAAAAACAGGTATTGGGATTATTGAGCGGTCCGCTTCTTGATCATCTCGAGAGCTTCGAATGCTTCTTTCCTGACGGCAACGTTGTCGTCCGAGAGGAGCCCGGTCAGGTGGTCGACGGCTTTCTGGTCGCCAATCTCGCCCAGCAGGAGTGCGGCCCGCTTCCGGACATCGCTCTGTTCGTCCTTTAAGACCATGATAAGAGGGGTTGTTGCCGGCTGGCCGAGCATCCAGAGCGCCTCCATGGCGCCGGACCGGATCCGGTTGTCCCCCTCGCGGAAGACCTGCATGAGCGGGGCGATTGCTGGTACGCCAAGGGCTGCAAGGGCCCTGACGGCCTCGATACGGACAGGCCGGATATCGTCTTCGAGACTTTCGATAATCTTCGGGATTGCCCGCGTGTTGCCGATCTGGCCGAGCGCCTCGATTGCACCCCTGCGGATGCCCGGGTTCTGGTCAGCCAGTGCAGCGATCAGGGGGTCGATGGCCGGCTCCCCGATTGTCACGAGGGCCAGGGATGCCCGCCTGCCAACATCCTCGTTCTGGGCGATGAGTGCACGGATAAGGGGATCGATTGCTGGGACACCGAGCGAGCAGAGCGTAGCCATGACGGCGGTCCGCACCCGTTCCTGCGGATCGTTCAGGCTCTCGATCAGGCACGGGATACAGCGGGGGTCGTTGATGCGGCCAAAGGCAACGGCAGCCTCGTACCGGACACCAGCGTCAGTGTCCTTCATGGCCTCGACAAGTACCGGGACTGCCCTCTCCTCGCCCATCATCCCCAGTGCCTGCACAGCACCCCTGCGGATCAACGGGTGGGGATTCTTTGCTTCCTGCGCAAGAGGGCTCACCGAAGGCTCGCCAATCAGCTGGAGGGCCCGAATCGTCTCCTGCCGGACATCGTCACTTGGTTCAGTCAGCGCTGCAATCAGCGGGGTGACCGCAGGTGCCCCGATCTTGCCCAGCGTATCGGCAGAGCCCCTGCGGATGATCCAGTACTCATCCTGGAGCCCCCGGATCAGTGGCTCAATAAAGGCTTCGCCAAGGTCGCCAACAGACCGGACAGCGGCCCAGCGGGCATCGAGGTCGCCATCGGTCAGGGCTTTTAAGAGGTTCTCGGTGCGCTCCTTTTGTGCCCTCAGGCGCGCCTCTTCGCCCTCCTCTGTCCCTGACTTGAACAGGTTGAGGAATTTTTTGACTACACTCATAAAAACATCTCCAGACGAATATTAGGTGAAAATGTTCAAATAGGTATCGGGTGGGTGTTCTCGCCAGATTTGCGCGATACAGCCGGATCTCGCTCAAAAACCCTGTTTTTCATTACGGGCGGGAACCCGGGAAAAGAGAGAGCGGGTGAATGGATCAGGGTTGCCCGGTAAATCCAACGGTGAACTGGGCAGAACCCGAGGTAGTCCTCGGGATATCGTTCGCTTTCATGGTGTAGGTTCCGGTCGACACCGTGTTGTCCAGGGTGTACGAAAAGACCCAGTTATCGTTCGCCTGTACCGAGACAGTGCCCAGCCTGACACCCCCGGCATACTGGTCAGGACCATACAGGACGAGTTCGACTTCGGGAGCATTTGTCGTACAGAGGCCCGAGAACCGGATCGTGCCCCCCCGTGAAGCAGCGTACGTGCTCGGAACAACGGTCACTTCCCCGTTACCGATAACCTCGAACGCTGCCTGGGCCAGGGTCTTCTTGTCAGGATCGGAGGCGGTTGCCCGGTAGGTCCCTGGCAGAATTCCGGTGCCCGGGTTCCAGACATATGCCCAGTTCCCAAAAGCATCGACGTCCTTGAGGAGCGATGAGATCCCGCCAGAGTAGATCCCGGACCCGTAGATGGTCACGATAACATTTTTTGTGCCGGAGGCGGTTCCCCGGAAGGTGTTCGAGTCCCCGACAAGCATCGGATTTTTGCCTGGTGTGATGGTCACGGTAACCGCATTGGAAGGCAATGCAGCAGAAGCAGTGGTGGTCACAACTTCCGGCGTACTGGGGGTATCGGTCGGTGTGGGTATCAGGGCAGCAAAGACATTGTTGCTGCCCGGGGAGACGACCATGACCTCCGACCATCCCTGGTAACCAGGGTACCGGAACTCGATGGCATGGCTCCCGGGTTCCACACCGGCGAGAGAGACCGGCGTGGTCCCCCGGAACTGGGAATCAAAATAGACCTGGGCTCCCGATGGCGACGACGTGAACTGGATCGTCCCCGCCTCTTTTGGGGACTCGTACACACAACCCGCCAGCAAGACCAAAAAAACCAGCGGTACAATCAGCGTATTCCGGATCAAACGGTTTTCCCTCTTACGTTAACCGTTATTGCGGAGCGATATATAGATTTGCAAACCGGGACGCCGGGCAGCTCAATAGTGGGACGTGGGGTCAGGCAGCCGCTATCAGCTGGAGGACTTCGTTTGCCAGGGCTACGCTCTTGTCCTCGTCCGTCATCAGGGTGTCGAAGCGCACTGCATGGCTGACCTCGACGGGATCGCGGACATCCTGGACAAAGATATCGGTCAGGCCCCCGTAGCAGTTGAACGTCCCGATGGCGTTCGGCTCATAGCCGGCGGCACGCATCAGGGCTGCTGCCGGGCCACTCACCGGCTCGTTGCCAATGAACGGGCTGACAGCGAGGACAACCTTGTCCTGGATCGCCTCTTTGATCCCTTCGCAGGCAAGAATCGGGGAGATGCTCGTGATTGGGTTGGAGGGGCCGATCACAACAGCATCGCTTGCTTCGATGGCCTCGAGCGCCTCGGGAGTTGCTACTGGTGGCTCATTGAAGCATCGCACAACTTCCTGTATGCCGATCTTCCCCTTTGCCCTCACCCAGTACTCCTGGAAATGGATCGGGCCCAGCTCGGTCTTCACCTGCGTTGTCACTTCCGTGTCGGTCATCGGCAACACGTTCTCGCGGACTCCGTAGCGTTCGCAGAGGAACTTTGTCGCGTTTGTCAACCGCATCCCCCCGCGGAGCATCTCGCCCCGGGCAATGTGAACGGCCCGGTCCTGGTCACCGATGCCGATAAACTCATCGACGCCAAGGCGCATGATCTCGTCGTGGGTGGTGAAGGTGTCGTTCCGGATACCCCACCAGGTGTCGGTGTTGAGGATACCGGCGAAGAGATACATGACTGTGTCAACATCCGGTGAGATGTGGTTTCCCGAGATCCAGATGTCCTCGGCCGTGTTCACGATGACCGAGATCTCGTGCCGGTCCATCACTTTCTGCATGCCCCGAAGGAGTTTCGGCGTGCCGGTCCCGCCCGACAGGAACGTAATCATTACTCAATACTTTTATGCGATGTATATGAAGATTCTTTAGTGAACGCCAAGATCATCAAGGACCCGGTCCACGGTTATATCGAGATGGAGGACTATGCGCTCCGGCTGCTCGACTCACCCGTGCTCCAGCGCCTCCGGTATGTCCGCCAGCTTGGCTTCTCGTTTCTTGTCTATCCCGGGGCAAACCACACGCGCTTCGAACATTCCCTCGGGAGCATGTTCCTTGCCAATGTTGCCTGCCGCAGGTTCCAGCTGCCGGAGGATGAGCACCGGCTCGTTGTCTCCGCCGCGCTCCTGCATGACATCGGCCACGGCCCCTACTCTCACGCGAGCGAGCCTCTGATGGAGCAGTACCTGCACCGGACCCATGATGAAATCCGGCCCGTCATCGATGCTACTACCACAAGTGTGCTTGCAG
>NZ_PIZH01000054.1 GCF_002835825.1 Methanoregula sp.
GAACACCCGCGTCATCGCAGACCTCACGGTAAGCCGGTTCCTTTCGCTCCATATCAGGGCACGTGACAATGATACGGAAGAACTCATCAGGAAGACCATTGCACTGGCAAACGAGTTTACCGGGGAGAAGATCGCAGAATCCATGCGGATGACCTCGCTCTCAGGAGGCCAGACCCGTTCACTGCTGATTGCAGACGCTATCCTGATCGGGCGGACTCCCATCCTCCTTCTCGACGAAGTGGAAAATGCCGGGATCTTCAAGGAGAAGGTGATCCGGTGCCTGAAACACTACAACAAAGCAGTTATCTTTGTCACGCACGACCCCCTGCTCGCGATGATCACCGACCGCCGGATCGTGATGAAGAACGGTGCGGTGACCTCAGTAATTGAACCCCGGGGCACCGAGCAGGAGATGGTAGAGCATATCTCCGGCATCGATGCATTCCTTGGCGAACTCCGGGAGAAGATCCGGGCCGGCGACCTGATCCTGGGCGACATACCCCTGCAAAAACAAAACATTGCACCAGTATGAAACTCCTCATTGTTGCCGGGCCGCCCAGTGCCGGGAAAACAGCGGTGATCCGGCAGATCATCAGGGAATTCCGGAATACCGGGAGACCGGCTTTTTTAAAGATCGATGTGGTCAGGGCTTTTGAGGACGAAGAACTCATATCAGAGTTCGGGATTCCGGCCCGTAAAGTGTACTCAGGCGACCTCTGCCCGGACCACATGGGCATCATGGTCCTGCAGGACGCGATCCGGTGGGCTGCCGGACTGGGCGCCGGGATCCTTATCATCGAAAGTGCCGGACTCTGCCTCCGGTGTACTCCCTATACCACCCAGTCATTCGGGATCGCGGTCCTCTCGGCAGTCTCCGGAAGCAATACACCCCTCAAGATGGCTCCTATGATTGCGCTTGCTGATGGTGCAGTCGTCACCAAGACTGACCTCATCTCCCAGGCGGAAAAGGAAGTGTTCCGGGAATGCATCCGCATGGTCTCCCCGAATATTGACATCATCGAGACGAACGCCATCCAGGGTACCGGCATGAGGTTCCTGATGCAGGCGATTGCAAAGGCTCCGGAGATAACCGATGCTGATACGATCACACTCCGCGGGACTCCTCCGCTTGGCGTCTGCACCATCTGCGTTGGAAAAAAAGAGATCGGATGGCAGCACCATTTCGGCGTTATCCGGCCGCTTGACGAGGCGGATAATATCTACCGGGGGGACTGAATACGGCCTGGACTCCTCCCGGCAGGGACTGCGGCGCCTGCGGGATGCCCAGCTGCGGGGCGTTCGTGGAACGGGTAACCTCCGGTGAAAAGGTTCAGGAAGATTGCCCATTCTTCACCACGGGCGGGGCGGGGATGTCAGACCAGAGAGCGTACTCCGGTTCCGATATACTGGGGAATGCCTATGACTTCGTGCTGACCGCACTGCCGGGCGAACCGTCAGCACGGAAATTCATCGTGCCGTTCCGCCCTGACCTTGTGGAAGGCTGGGATATCCACCCCGGGGAGATCGTCACCGGCCGCCCCGCCGGGCCGGGATGCCCTGTGTACCATGCCCTCCGCGTACTGTCCGCTAACCGGGTCACGGGAGTCCTCGAATGCCACACGGTGGGACCGCTCGCAGCACGGAAGGAAAAATCCCACGATGTCCAGGCATACCATGTACATGCCTTCGAAGGGATCGCCCGGATCATCGCACGACCCCCCGTACTCGGCACCCGCCAGCGGTTCCTGCCGGGGTATTGCATGATGGACCTGTCGCATACAGCGGTCGTGAATATGGTTCTGAAAAAGAAGGCCGGAATCCATGTCCGGCTCGAGGATATCAGGATCCAGTGAGGGGTACTCGTGATACTGAAATACCGGATACGGTGTGTGGGCGGGGGCGAGATCATTGAGGACATTTCCAGCCTCTCCTGTCCACAGGGTCACAACAGTCTGCTCAGGACCGAATACTGCAGCAGGAGGCTGCACCTCCATCCGTTCAGGGGAATGTACCGCTACCTTGACTGGCTCCCGGTCACCCGGCCACTCCTTCCGTCCGGTGGGCCGGTTACCTTCACGAGCCCGGACCTTTCCCGGGAACTCGGGCTCCCCTGCCTGACCGTCTCCTTTTCCGGATACTGCCCGGAGATCGGGGCCGGCCTGACAACAGGCTCGTTCAAGGAACTGGAGGCATCGCCGACCATGCAGCGGCTGGCGGAGCTGGGCGGTGCCATACCGGTCATCGCCTCGGCGGGAAATACCGGCCGCGCCTTTGCCGAGCTGTCAGCACGGTCAGGCAAACCGGTTGTCATCGTTGTCCCGGAGAAAGCCCTCTTTCGGCTCTGGACAACGGTCCCTCCGGAGGACATTTTCCTTGTTGCCGTGAAGGGCGATTATTCGGATGCCATCGCAGTCAGCAACACGCTCGCTGCAGTCCCCGGCTGTGTCCCGGAAGGCGGAGCCCGGAACATTGCCCGTCGCGACGGGATGGGCACGGTCATGCTGGACGCAGCTGTGACAACGGGCCGGCTTCCCGACCACTATTTCCAGGCGGTCGGGAGCGGGACGGGAGGGATCGCTGCCTGGGAGGCCGCAATGCGCCTTGTGGGAGATGGAAGGTACGGTAACCGTCTTCCCCGGCTCCATCTGGCCCAGAACAAACCATTCACCCCCATGGTATCGGCGTGGGAGGAGCGGCGGCGCCAGATAATCCCGGATAACGACATGCCGGATGCAGCGGAGGCGGTATCGCAGGTCATGTCCGATGTCCTGACAAACCGGAATCCTCCCTATGGCATCCGCGGGGGACTGTTTGACGCACTGACGGCAACGGACGGCCGTATGTATGCCATCACGAATGCCGCCGGTGAAGATGCGATGAAACTTGCCCGGGAGACCCTGGGAATCGACCTGGATCCGGCTGCGGCCATTGCAACAGCCACCCTTGTCCAGGCTGTTGAAAAAGATATTATCGCTCCCGATGATCATATTCTCCTGAACCTCACGGGAGGGGGGTACGAACGGATCCGGGAGGACTTTACCCTCCACCCCATTCCCGTCTCGGTAACGGTCGCCGTGGATGAAACACGGGAGGGGATAGTACGGATGCTCAAGGAGTGGATCGCTCACCATGAATGAAGACGCAGTTATCGGGGAACTGAAAGCGCAGGGCATCGATCTTGTCAGCTCTATTCCCTGCGACAAGGCACGGGGCCTCTTCTTCCGGCTGCCGGAGGAGTTCCGGCATATCGGCCTGACAAGGGAGGAGGACGGGGTGGGGATCTCGGCTGGGGGATACCTTGCCGGTGCCCGCCCGCTGGTCGCGCTCCAGAGCTCAGGGCTCGGCAATATGCTCAATGCCATCCTGTCGCTCTCCATGACCTTCCGCCTCCCACTTCCGATCCTTGCCAGCTGGCGCGGGGGGGAGAACGAGGTCATCCCGGCCCAGGTGCCGTTCAACCGCCCGCTCCCGGCAATCCTTTCGGCAGCCGGCATCCCGCACACGATCCTCACGGAGCGCAGCGTACCGGAGCGGATCGGTATCGCTATACAAGCGGCATTCCGGGACCGCACGCCCCACGTCATCCTCGTCCCGCCCGGTGTGATCGAAGAGAGTGGATGTGCATCGGGGTACCAGGAGCCCGGACAATTCCCCTGCCAGCCGTCGCATACTGAATACCGCCGCCCGTGGAACCAGCCTGTTCTGACACGGTTCGAGGCAATCCAAGCCATCGCAGACAAGGTTTCTGACGAGATCCTTGTCTCCAACATCGGCATTCCGTCAAAGGAGCTCTATGCTGCACGGGACCGGCCGGAGAACCTCTACATGCTGGGCAGTTACACGCAGGCATCGGCCATCGGCCTCGGGATTGCCGCAGTCCGTCCCGATAAAAGAGTCATCGTCCTTGACGGTGATGGCAGCCTGCTTGGGTCTTCGATCCTGCCCGTGATTGCTGCGGCAAAACCAGAAAATCTCACTATCGTCTGTCTTGATAACGGTGTCTTTGGCAGCACCGGCAACCAGCCCCGGCCAGGGTGCGATACCGCAGACCTCCGGCTGATGGCGCTGGGTGCGGGATTCGCTCACACGTGGGCGACGCACACCCGGGAGGAACTCGGGGCAGCGTTTCATGCATCTGCCGGTCAGGGGCCGGCATTCATCCATGCACGGATCAAACCCGGTAACAGCGATGTGAAGAACATTCCGCTCGGGCCGGTGGAGATACGGGACCGGTTCATGGCGGCGATGGGAAAAAGCCCCTGACCCAAAAAAAGGGGAGGTCCCTACCCCACTCTTTCATCGTTCCCTGACGCAGTCGATCTCCGGGGAATACGGCTTGATGTCCAGCACGGGCGTCCCGTCTAGGGCATCGAGCCCACGTACCGTGAGGACACCCTCGTCGCAGCGGATGAGATCGACAAGGGACAGAGCGACCGGGTTGGGCCGGTTGGGGGACCGGGTTGCAAACACGCCGTGCTCGATGCCTTCGTGGGGCGGCGTTGCCAGCAGGACGGTACGGTCCGCCCGGTCAAACCACGAGAGGATGAATAGATGAGACTTCTTCCCGACATCCTTCAGTCCTTCGCGGTACTCGTCAGCAATGACGATCTCTGAGACGGTGTCGGACAACCGGCCCTGCCTCGGGGCATCGCCCTTTGTTTTGTAGGGCGACCGGACAAACCCAATCGGCCTGAGTGTCAGTTCCATGATTGCCAGTCAGTGCTTCCGTGACGGGTGCGTTCCCTCGGCACACGGGATGCAGACACGCTTCCCGTCCACTACACGTGTCTTTGCATCTGCAACAGACTCCGCGCAACATTCGCAGGTAACCGAGGCGAAGATCCTGGCCTTCTTCGGTGCATCCATAGTGATCTTCTCGATCTTCATGATTTTGTCGGCAGGCGCATGGAGAAGGTCAACGGTGGCCTTGTGCATGAGAGCATGGAACCGCTCCGATTCCTTGTCTGTCGCGGTGCCGCCGAATACTTTCTTTCGCAGTTCCATCATCTCCGGGCTCTCGGTCGTGTCATTGCGACGGAACGTGACCCGGACCGCCTTGCCGTCCTTCCGGTTATAGAACGTAAAAGCATGCTTGCCGTAATCATGGATGATGAGGTTACCCTTGCCGGCCGTTGTACCGGCAATGACCTGGATCGCATCGACCCCGCAGGCATCAGTCTCGCAGATAGCGACAAGGTCCTCGTCCTCGGGGCGCGTAACGCCGAGGGCTTCCATGGCCGCGGTTGCCGCACGGTAGCCGGACGCAAGGCCCGGGCAGGAATGGCCATGGAAACGGATGCAGTCTTCAAACGTTACAGCCAGCGGTGCACCGTGATGGTGGTGCCCGTGGTCGTGGTTGCCTTTGCTGTCATGATGGTGATCGTGGTTGTGATCGTGATCGTGGTCGTGCATGGTCTCACTTCGTTGGTTCTCTCTCATTCTCTCTTTGTTTATTCTCTCTTATGTCGTCTTACAGGCACCGGGGATCACGCACCGGACTCCGCCCAGTTCGCCGATCATGACCGGGAGGCCGTACACATCTTCGATGACCGAGGGGGTGACGATATCATGGCTTCCGTGGACATGCACCCTCCCGTTTTTGATGAAGATGAACGTGTCGGCAAACCTGAGGGCCTGGTTCAGGTCGTGCATGGTCATGATAGCCGCGATCCCATGATCACGGACAACCTCGCGGATGTTGGTCAGGATATCGACCTGGTTCTTCAGATCAAGGTTGCTCGTGGGTTCATCGAGCAGGAGTATACGCGGCTCCTGCACCAGCGCCCGGGCGATGGCTACCTTCTGGAGCTCCCCGCCGCTCATCTCATCGATGTACGAGAGCCGAAGCGCCTCCATACCCAGTTTTCTGAAGACCGCATCAACGATGGCAAGATCGCGGGCAACAACATCCCAGCCGATATGAGGGCGGCGGCCGAGGAGGACTGCGTCAAACGCGGTCAGCCGCCCGGTCTCGACCCGCTGCGGCACGTAGCCGACCCTGCGGGCAATATCCATCGTGTCGAGGTCAAGCAGGTTCTCATCATCAAGCATCACGGTGCCCTCACGGGGCTTCAGGATGCGGTTTAAGCATTTTAAGAGCGTGGTCTTTCCCACACCATTCGGGCCGAGCACCGCGATGACCTGCCCCTGCTCGATCGAGAACCCGATCTGCTGCAGGACATCCCGGTTCCGGTACATGAATTTCAGTTCGTTAACAGTCAGCATCTTTGTCATCGTTTATACCCCCTGAATAACAGGTAGATGAATACGGGCGCTCCCAAAAACGCCGTCAGGACGGCAACCGGGAGGATATACGGTGCAACAATGATCCGGGCCACGGTGTCCGAGGCAAGGAGCAGGACTGCACCTGCAATGGCAGTACCCGGGATGAGGTAGCGCTGGTCGTCACCGACAAGCCTCCGCACCATGTGCGGGCAGACCAAGCCGACAAACCCGATAACCCCGAGCAGGGCAACGATCACTGCCGATATAACAGCGGCAACCGTCATCCCGGCAAGCCGTACCCATGTTACGTTCACGCCAAGTCCCAGGGCAGTCTCGTCACCGGCATCGATGGCATTGTAGTTCCATCGGTTGGCAATGAAGTAGAGTGTCCCGGCCCCCACGACAACCACCATCAGCGGCAGCATATCCCACGTTGCCCGCCCGACATCGCCAAACGTCCAGAAGACAACCGCCGCAAGCTGGGCATCGTTGGAGAAATACTGCAGGAACATGACCCCGGCCGAGAAGAGCGAGGAAAGAGCGACCCCGGTAAGGACCATCACTTCCGGGGACGCGCCCTTGATGTGGGAGATCGCAAGGATGATACCAGTCGCGATCATGCAGAAGATGAAGGCAACGACGGTCGTGACGTAGGGATTGGAGATCGCGACCGGGCTTGCCACCGTTGACTGCATGGTCCCGGTGCCCAGCACGATCACGGATACGGCAGCGCCGAACGCTCCTGCGCTCGATATGCCCAGCGTGAAGGGTGAGGCGATTGGGTTCCGCAGGATGGACTGCATGGCAACCCCGGCAATGGCAAGGCCGATCCCGGCGACAACAGCCGCGATAGCCTGGGGCAGCCTGACGTTCCAGACAATCCGGTCCCATTTATCGGAGGACGAGATGCCCAGCAGTGACTGGACAACATCGAGAGGGGGGATTGCCACTGCCCCCACGGAGATGGCAAGGATAAAAAAGACGAAGGCAAGGATGAGCCCGAGTAGGATCCACCGGACCTTGCGGTCAAGATAGGCGCGGTAATCCTCCGGAACAATTCCCTGGTTCAGGTGCATGGCTGGCCGCTCATGTAGTCAGGTTAATCTTCGTGAACCCGATGTCCCGGTATTGCGCGTTAAGGGAGGAAAATACGGGTTTCCCGACAAACTTCGTGTAAATCTCGTCTGCTTTTACCTGCGGGTCGACATCCGAGAACCGGTCAGGGTACAGGGTTTTCCCGATGAAATAGGCATCCGCAAGCACGGTCTCATAATTGACGCTGTAGAAGTTGTAGGGCAGGACACCGTACACGTTCCCGCTCTTCACCGCGGCAAGACCGCCGTAGGCCGGGTTGGTCTTCAGTTCACCGATGGCCCCTTCATTGTCGATCTGGATTGTTCCCACATCGATGAACAGGAACTCCGGGTCGCCACTCACAATGACCTCTTTTGAGATATCTGCATGCTGGGTATCGGACCCGGCGGCAATGTTCTTTGCATGCACCCAGATGAAGGGCGGGTACGCCGGCTCGGTCGAGATCATGCCATGCGCCCCTGCCGAGCTGACACCGCCGATGTATACTGTCTTCTGCTGGTCGGCCGGAATGTCCTTTGTCCTCTCCTCCAGATCGGTTGTCACTTCTTCGACATAGGCGATAAGTTCCTCGGCACGTGCATCTTTCCCGAGAGTCTTTCCCATCAGTCGCAGTGCCGCAAAGAACTCGGCTTTTTCTGCATCGGTTCGCAGGGAGCCGTACGGGAAGGCAACCACCGGGATACCGGTCTTGTTCTGGAGCGTGTCTGCTTCAGAACCGCTCGTGCCATAGGTGGTCCCGGTCGCACCGGTCTTGAAGACGAGCTGGGGGTTAATTCCGATGATCTTCTCGGGATCGTCCTTCCCCCGCATCTCCCCGCTCAGGGGCAGATTCTTGAACTGGGGGTTTGCAAGCGCATAAGCCCGGCCTTCCTGTACCTGGGTCTTCTTCTCCTGGCTGTCCACGCCGACAACGGTGTCCTGGGCCCCGAGATACACGACATACCGGAGGCAGCCGGAACCCGAGCAGACGATCTGCGTGGGATGTGCCGGGACCGTTACAGTCCTCCCAAACCCGTCCGTGATGGTTGTGGTACCGGATGCTGCAGGGGAAGCAGGGGCAGTCGTTGTGGTGCCAGCCGACGGGGAGGCGGTTCCCGTACAACCGGCAACAGCTATGCACGCCCCGATCAGGAGGGCGACGATCATAATGTATGCACACGATTTTTTCATACGAATCTTAAGAAAATTAAGATCAGGTGTTATTAATATATGATCATATGATCTTTGGTATGCTGAATATTGGGATATGTAAAATCCCGTGTGATGGTTTTACCGGC
>NZ_PIZH01000055.1 GCF_002835825.1 Methanoregula sp.
CGTTCGTCCTTTCGCGCGGACGACGAGGACGTCATGTCGACAGTTGATGGGCAGGTGATCGCATGGGCGCGGACTGCGCTTGAGCGCTCATGTCCGGACCCCGCGCCCTTCAGGGTTGCCTCAGCGAGGAAGTGGATTGCGGTGTCGACGCGGCGCATGGGGGCGGTGTCGACCGACTTTGGGACATTGATGCCACCGTATTTTAAGCGGACGGTCTCTTCGCGGGGACCGGAGTTGCCGATTGCCTCGACAAGGACCTCGATCGGGTTGCGCTTGGTCTTCTTGTGGATGGTCTCGAATGCATCCCGCACGATCCGGATTGCAAGCTGCTTCTTTCCGGTATTATTCTCGGTCTGCATCAGGCGGTTGATGAGCCGCTCGACGATCATCATGTTGCTCTTGCCGAATTCCTGGCGGGAGAACTTGCCGCAGGAGTGGGGGATGATCTGCGCCGTGAGGTTCACGTAGCGCACGAGGCTGGGGTCAGTGACCTTGACTTCGGAGGCATCATACAGGTTGAACAGGAGTTTCTTTCCGGCTTCTGACATCTAAAATCACCTGCGCGGTTTCTCCTTCCTGCCAATCACCATCTCGTGGAGGCAGACATTGTTCACCTTGGTGACGACAAACCGGACGCCCGGGATATCTCCCATGGAACGACCGAGACGGCCGCCGATGCCTTCGATCTCGACCTCATCGTGTTCGTCGATGAAGTTGATGGCACCGTCGCCAACGGCAAAAGCGCTGACCTGTCGTCCGTTCTTGATGAGCTGGACGCGCACGCACTTCCGGATGGCGGAGTTGGGCTGCTTAGCTTCGACACCGATCTTCTCAAGTACGATACCTCTCGCCTGCGGAGCGCCCTCGAGGGGGTCCGATTTTACATCGAGATTGAGTTCACGGCGGGCGTAGTTCTTGTCTGCCCACCGGAACTTATTGGAGTCCCGAACCAGTTTTCTGGCTGCGAATTTACCCTGTCCCATTAAATAGCCTCTGTAAAGTGATTATGTGGTTATCGATAACCCACACTGGGATAATGTACTACGCGGGTGATCGATTTATAAATTGTGGCATCCCACCTGCCTGTCTTACACTATTGGTTCTAGATGATAATAACATTTTATCCCCATGAGCGCACCAAGCTGAGCAATGAATACCGGCATCTATAAAGAGGTGCAGATTGACACGAGCCACCGCCTGCTCCACTATCACGGCAAGTGTGCCAACCTCCACGGGCACCGGTGGAAGATTGAGGTCTGGATGGAAGGCGAGCCGGCCCCGGATACGCAGATCGTGATCGATTACTCCCTGATCAAGAAAGTGGTGGAGAAGTACGACCACCAGATCATTTTAAACAAGGAAGACCCGATGGTGCCCCGCATCGCCGAGTTCCACCCGGTCATCACGACGCCCGGCGATCCGACAAGCGAACTGATCGCCGTCCTCATCCGCGACGACATCCACAAGACCTGCCACGAGATGGGGATCAAAGCGAAGGTAACGAAGATCCGGGTCTGGGAATCCCCGACATCCTGCGCCGAGATAACGGAATAAAGGAATGAAGGTCGCAGAGATATTCCGGAGCCTGCAGGGCGAGGGGAAGAACCAGGGAAAGCCCTGCTTATTCATCCGGCTTGCCGGCTGCAACCTGAACTGCCGCTGGTGCGACACGCCTGAATCTCGGAGCGGGGGCAGGGAGATGAGCCGGGATACCGTCCTCGAACATCTCTGGCGCATCAATCCGCCCTATGTCTGCGTCACGGGAGGAGAGCCCCTCCTCCAGGCAGAGGAACTGGAGCCCCTCCTTGTCTCGCTCGTGAAGCGGGGATCGGCCATCGATATCGAAACGAACGGGACGGTCGATTTCTCCCGGCTCCAGCCGTATGCATCGATCTGCATGGACGTGAAGTGCCCGTCCTCTGGCGAGAAGAGTGACCTTTCTCTCTTATCGAGAATCCGGCCGCAGGACAGCGTGAAGTTTGTTGTCAAGGATGAGGCTGACTGCCTTTATGCGCAGGGCGTCATCACCTCGTACCCCATTGCAGGAGAGATCTTCTTCTCACCGGTCTTTGGCACGGACTACAAGATCATCTCGAAATTCCTCTTAACGAACAACCTGCCGGTCCGGATGCAGGTCCAGCTCCACAAGGTCATCGGTGTCAAATGATGAAAGCCGTCTGTTTACTCTCGGGAGGTATGGACTCCTCCACGCTTGCGTACGTTGCCCGAAGCGAAGGCTACGACATCTGCGCCCTGCACCTGAACTACGGGCAGAGAACAGAGAGCAAGGAACTTGCCTGTGCAAAAAAGATCGCGTCCCTCCTGGACGCACAGGAGTTTGTCGAAGTGGATGTCGGGTACTTCTCGCGCTTTGGCGCAAGCAGCCTCACAGACAAGGGGATTGCCGTGGAGGAGTTCGACCCGGCCCGGGCTCACCTGCCCAACACCTATGTCCCGTTCCGGAACGCGAACCTCCTCTCGATTGCCACGAGCTTTGCCGAGGCGAAAGGGGCGGATGCGATCTTCATCGGTGTCCAGTCTCTGGACTACAGCGGGTACCCGGACTGCCGGCCGCAGTTCATCGAGGCGTTCCAGAAGGTCATCGATCTCGGCACGAAAGATACCACGAAGATCACCCTCAAGACGCCGTTCATTCGGCTGACCAAGACCGACATCCTGAGGGTTGGCATGAAACTCGGCGTGCCGTACGAGCATACCTGGTCCTGCTACCGGAACGAGGGAAAGGCCTGCGGCACCTGCGGCTCGTGCCACTTCCGCAAAGAGGCATTCGAGGCCATCGGGATCCACGACCCTGTCGAGTACGAGGGCTGATATGGAAATCTTCCGCGGCCGTCGTCTCTGGATAGAGACAAAGAAAGTCCGGCTCCCCACCGGGACCGAACACGAAAAGGTGATCGTCCACCCGTCAAACGCGGTAGCGATCTTCCCGGTTGACGGTGACCGGTGCAAACTTTTGAAGCAGTACCGGTATGCCATAGACCAGTACAGCATCGGGGCGCCTGCCGGTACCACGGAACAGGGAGAGGAGCCCCGTGCCACGGCAGGACGCGAGCTGATCGAAGAGACCGGGTTTGCGGCAAAGACAATCGAGCCGAAAGGCTTCATTTACACAACGCCCGGGTTCACGGACGAGAAGATCTTCCTCTTCGAGGCCCGCAACCTCTCGCCCTCGCAGGAGTACGCAAAGGACGAGGATGAGGTGATTGAAGTCATCGATGTTGCGCTGAAGGATCTTCCGGCAATGATCCGCGATGGAAAAATCGTTGACGGGAAGACCATCTGCCTGATCCAGCGCTGCCTGGGGTGCTGAGCAGTGCGGGTATTCCCTGTTCTTATCCTGATTGTGATCCTTATCGCAGTGGCAGCCTTTGCCGGGTGTTCCGGCACCGGAACAAAAGCCTCGTATTCCGTGGACAGCAGCGGTGCCCTCTCGGTCACCTGTGCTCCGGTCACCACAAGCGAACAGGTGCTCCTCTCCAACGAGACGTACACAAAGTCGCGGATCGTCCTGCACACGCAGAGTGGTGACGTGGTCACGTATCTTTCGGCCCCCAAGCAACCGAAAGCAGCGATTGTTTACGTTCCCGGTGCCGGTGAAAAACCGGAGGGTCATGAAGGACGCATGCTGCATTACGCGGAGGCAGGATACGCATTTCTCTTTGTTGATACCCGGGGCCGGGGAGAAGAGACGGGCGGGATCCCGTTCGGCCAGCAGCTGATCCAGCAGGACTTCACAAAGTTCAAAGCCGGGGAGTGGCCGCAGTACTACCTGAGCATCTGCGATCTTGTCAATGCCCGGAAAATGCTTTCGGACCGGTTCTCCGTGCCGGTGTATGCAGTCGGGTCCAGCAACGGGGGACGGTACGCAGCAATAGCAGCGGGTGTTGACCCGGGATATACCGGGTATGTTGGTATCTCAACATCGGACTGGGGCATTCTCGACGCATTCACTGTGCAGGGGTATACCGGCGATCCGATCCGGTTCGCCGCATCACTGGAGCCAGGCACCTATTTACCGAAAATCGCGCCCCGTCCGGTCTGGATCTTCCACAATGCAACCGATCCCATTATTCCCTTTGACAGTGGGAAGGCATTCTATGACAGAGCGGAAGAACCCAAGACCTTCACAGAATTTTCAGGGGATCATGGCATAAATTCTGATGTCGATTCACGAATCCTTTGGCAATGGGCGCAAATTTATGCCACCAGCAGGTGAATAGCTATAAGCTTTAACGAGGTTTGAGCGGGCAATGGCAGAAGAAGTTGTGGAGATGGACGATGCGCGCAAGCGCTACGAGTTCAAGAAGACGCTGGAGAAACTCCAGTCGCAGCAGGGAGACGGGACGGAGCTGATCACGCTCTACATCCCGCCCGACAAGCAGATCTACGATGTGACCGGCCAACTCAAGGACGAGTTCGGCCAGTGCGCCAACATCAAGAGCAAGCAGACAAGAACGAACGTCCAGAGCGCCATCTCCTCGATCCTCTCCCGGCTCAAGTACTACAAGCGTCCGCCCGAGAAGGGCATGGCCGTATTCTGCGGTACCGTCAAGACCTACGGCGACCGGACCGACCTCCAGTGCACCATCATCGAACCGCCGGAGCCCATCGGCCTGTACATGTACCGGTGCAGTTCCAGCTTCGAGCTCGAACCGCTCCTCCAGATGCTCGAGGAGAAGTACGTGTACGGCCTCCTCGTCCTCGACAAGCGCGAGGCGTACTGGGGCTTTTTACGCGGCAACCGCATCGAACCCATTGGCGGGGCGAACTCCACCGTTCCCGGCAAGATGAGGAAAGGCGGCCAGTCAGCGGCCCGGTTCGGCCGGCTCCGGGAGATCGCCATCGACGAGTTCTATACCAAGATTGGCGAGCGGTCAAGCGCCATCTTCCTTGCAGAAAAGGATTACTTCGAGCGGTTCAAGGGCGTCCTGATCGGAGGGCCGAGCCCTACTAAAGAGGAGTTCGAGAAAGGTAACTACCTCCACCACGAGGTCCAGAAACGGATCATCGGGCTCTTCGATGTCGCTTACACAAACGAGGACGGGCTCGCAGAGCTCGTTGACGCGGCAAAGGACGCACTCAAGGGCATGACCGTCATCAAGGAAAAGGCGATCATGGAGAAGTTCTTAAAGGAACTTGTCAAGGACGACGGCCTTGCCGCGTACGGCGAGGAGAGCATCCGGCACAATCTTGAGATTGGCGCGGTCGACACTCTCCTCCTCTCCTCGAAACTCCGGAAATCGCGGCTGAGGATCAAGTGCCAGACCTGCGATTACACCACCGAGAAGACCATCAGCATCGAGCCGGGCAAAACAGTGGCCGATATCCCCCTTGGCATCTGCCCCAAGTGCTCGGCACCCCTTATCATCGAAGAGGAGATCGATATTGTCGACGAGCTGACCAAGATCGCCGACCAGAGCAGTTCCAAGGTCGAGCTCATCTCGGACGATTTCGAAGAAGGATCGATCCTCTTTTCCGCATTCGGCGGGATTGCAGCCATCCTCCGCTACAGGACGGGATATTAGATGCCTGATAACATGTTCGCTACGATTGAGATCGCAAGCAGAGAGACCGCCGGGGTTACCGATGCACTCCTTGTCGAGGGAGGCGAACATGCTGACCTTGCATCAACCGTGGCCTTCTCCCTTGCCAAGCAGAGAAAACAGGCGCCGGTCAAGATTGCGCAGGACCTTGTTCTCGACCTGAAGAAGCGACCGGAACTTGCCGGCATCACCATCGAGGCAAAGGGGCCGTACATCAACTTCATCTTCGGGAATGCATATGTCAGCAACGTGATCCGGGCTGCGGTGAAGCCGGGATACGGGAACCTTGAGAAAAAGACAGAGCGGGTCGTGCTCGAACACACGAGCGCCAACCCGAACGGCCCCCTCCATGTCGGCCATATCCGGAACTCGATCATCGGCGACACGCTCGCCCGGGCGTTCCGGAAGGCCGGGTACCCGCTGGAAGTCGAGTACTATGTCAATGACATGGGCCGGCAGATCGCCATCGTGGTCTGGGGATTCAACAACCTGGACAACACGCAGCTGCCGGGAGAGAAGGAGGATGCCCACATCGCCCGGATCTACATTGCGGCGAACCGCGAGATCGAGAAGGACGAGGGGATCACCCAGCAGGTCAATGTCCTGATGCAGCTCGTGGAGAGCGGCGATCCCGCTACCGTGGAGAAGTTCAAAAAGGAAGTCTCCCGCTGCCTCGACGGGTTCCGGGTCACGATGAAGGACCTCAATGTTGCCCACGACAAGTTCGTCTGGGAGAGCGATTTCATCCGGAACGGGAGCACGGAAGAGATCATCGGCAGGCTTAAAGAGAAGCCGCAGGCGAAACAGGACGAAACGCTCTACCTCGACCTCTCCGAGTTCGGGTTCGAGAACAAGTACGTCATCCGCCGGAGCGACGGCACCTCGGTTTACGCAGCCCGCGACCTTGCGTTCCATGCATGGAAAGGGAAGAACTTCGACCGGGTGATCGACGTCCTCGGGGCAGACCACAAGCTCATCGGCGCCCAGCTCCAGTGCACAATGAGGTGCTTGGAGAGAAGGTTCCCGAGATCGTCTTCTTCGAGTTTGTCTCGCTCCCGGAGGGTTCGATGAGCACGCGGGCTGGCAAGTTCGTGTCGGCAGACGACCTCATCACCGAAGTACGCAAGCGGGCCTTTGACGAAGTCACGGCACGGAGGCCGGAACTTCCCGAAGATGAGCGCAGGAAGATCGCAGCCGCGGTCGGGCTTGCCGCCATCCGCTACGATATCGTTAAAGTCTCACCGGAGAAGAGCACGGTCTTTGACTGGAAGGAGGCGCTTGACTTCGAGCGGCAGAGCGGCCCCTACATCCAGTACGCCCATGCCCGTGCCTGCAGCATCCTTGAAAAAGCCGGAGATTTCACCGAGTGCTTCGAGCTTGAGACCGAGCAGGAGATCGCGCTCGCCAAGCAGATCGCCCGCTTCCCCGGCATCATCGAGCGAGTGGTTGCGGAACTACGGCCGAACATCCTTGCCATCTATGCCCGCGAACTGGCGGACACCTTCAACTCGTTCTACCACTTCGAGCAGGTGTTGAAGAGCGAGGGAAAGGTCAAGGACCGACGCCTGACGCTCGTTCTTGCGGTCCAGAACACCTTAAAAGAAGCGCTCGAAACGCTCGGGGTCGATGCCATCCGATCCATGTGAGCCCCTGAGAAAACAGGGGTACCAGTTTTTTTCCAAGTCTTCGACAGCCGCGCTCAAGCCCTGCATGTGGTGCAAGCGGGCGCTTGCCGGCGGCGACATGTGCTACAAGCACCAGTTCTACGGGATCGACAGCCACCGCTGCGTCCAGCTCACCCCGACCCTCCGGTGCAACCAGCGCTGCCTCTTCTGCTGGCGCTCATTCGAGCACGAGCCCGCGGAGGCGGATGAGTGCCCGCCCGAGACGATCCTTGCCGGCATCCACCGGTTCCAGAAGAAGGCGCTCGCGGGCTACAATGCGGTGCTCGACAATACGGTTACGGAGGAACGGTGGAAAGAGGCGCTCGACCCGAAGCATGTTGCGATATCGCTCTCGGGCGAGCCGACGCTCTACTCGCGGCTGCCGGAACTGATCGACCTCTTCAACAGCAAAGGGTACACCACGTTCGTTGTCAGCAACGGGACGAACCCGGAGATGCTGAAGCGGTGCAACCCGTTCCAGATGTACGTCTCGCTGGATGCGCCGGACAAAGAGACGTACGAACGGGTCTGCCGCCCGATGGGGGATTACTGGGAGCGGGTGCAGGAGAGCCTCCGGCTGCTCGGCTCGCGGAGGTCGGCGGTCCGGATCACGCTCGTGAAGGGGCTTAATGACATTGCCCCGGAACGATATGCCGCAATCCTGCAGGAATCGGGCGCACGGTTCGTGGAGATCAAAGGATACATGTATCTGGGATACAGTAGAAACCGTTTGGTCAGAGAGAACATGCCGGACCATGCGTATGTCCGGGCCTTTGCGGAGAAGGTCGCGGCCGCGTGCGATTACCGATACAAGGACGAGAACGAATTGAGCAGAGTGGTAGTTCTGGAGCGAAAAACATGAGATTCAATCCCGAAGACTGGAAACAGAAAGCGCACGAGAACTTCGAAGGCGCGTGGCATGAAGGGCCGTCGATCCTGACTCCCGCAGCGCACGCGGATACTTACCCGTGCCGGGTGTACAAGCGGGCGCAGGCCCACCCGGTCTTTGCCACCATCAACAAGCTCCGTGAGACCTACCTCTCGATGGGCTTTGACGAGGCCGAGGTCCCGGTCATCATTGACGAGAAGGACATCTACCGGCAGTTCGGCCCCGAGGCCATGGCCGTGCTCGACCGGGTCTTCTACCTTGGCGGCCTCCCGCGGCCGAACGTGGGGATCGCACGAGATCGTCTCGACAAGATCAACGCGATTCTTGGCAAGACGATGGCACCTGCGATTGAGGAGAAGCTCCGCGAGACGCTCCATGCCTACAAGAAGTCCGAGATCGACGGCGACGAACTTACCGACGAACTCTCCAAGGTG
>NZ_PIZH01000056.1 GCF_002835825.1 Methanoregula sp.
GACCTGCCACGCGGCCATCGTGAGCCGCGAACTGGGCACCCCGGCCATTGTCGGTACACGGAACGCCACCAACCAGCTGAAGAACGGGCAGGTCATCACGGGCGATGGCGAGATGGGGCTCGTGTACGAGGGCGAAATCGCACCCAAGCCTTCCGCACAGGCACACGCGGGAGGGCAGGTTGTGGCCGTTGGCGCCCCGATCATCACCGCAACGAGCGTGAAAGTCAATGTCTCCATCCCTGAGGCAGCGGCACGGGCGGCAGCGACCGGCGCAGACGGCGTTGGCCTCCTCCGGATCGAGCACCTGATCCTCGGCCTCAATAAGACCCCCGGCTGGTACATTGCCAACAACCGCGAGGAGGAGTTCGTCAAGGAGCTTCACGACGGCATCAAGATCGTGCTCGACGCTTTCCCGGGCAAGCCCGTCTGGGTTCGTACCCTCGACGCCCCGACCGATGAGTTCCGTAACATGGCTGGCGGCGAGAACGAGCCGCACGAGCACAACCCGATGCTCGGCTGGAGAGGCATCCGCCGCGACCTCCAGAGCCCGGACCAGTTCCGGCTCCAGATCGAGGCGTTCAAGCGCCTCTGGAAGGAAGGGTACGAAAACCTCGGCGTCATGTTCCCGATGGTCTCCCACCCCGAGCAGTTCATCGTGGGAAAAGAGATGATGCGGGCCTGCGGCGTTGACGTGGAAAACGTGACCCTCGGCATCATGATCGAGATTCCGGCAAGCGCCCTCATGGTCGAAGACTTCATCCGGGCCGGGATTAAGTTCGCCTCCTTTGGCACAAACGATCTCATCCAGTACACGCTCGCCATCGACCGCAACAACGAGAACGTGGCGGATATGTACAACCCGAAGCACCCGGCCGTCCTCACTCTCATCCACAGCGCCATCCAGGTCTGCCGGGCCTACAATGTCGAGTGCTCGATCTGCGGACAGGCCGGTTCCGACCCGAAGATGGCCACCTGGCTCGTGGAGCATGGCATCACGAGCATCTCGGCAAACATCGACGCGATCCCGAAGATCCGCGAAGCCGTGGCAAAGACGGAAAAGCGCATCATCTTAGAAGCCGCGAGAACAAAAGATGCTGAATAAGGGTCAGTCCGAAGAAGAGCTCTTCGCGTTCCTTGCACAGAAGAAGAGCGAGGACCTTGACCACGATTTTATTTTAAGTTCCATGTGCACCATCCCGCACTCCGTCGCGGTCCGGGCACACTGCATGTTCATGGAGACGAACCTCGGCGACCCGGGGCTCTTCCCCGGTACCTTCTCGCTCGAACAGCTCCTTGTCCGCCGGTTTGGCTCGCTCTTCCACTGCGAGACTGCGGGCGGGTATGCAACGAGCGGGGGCACCGAGTCCAATATCCAGGCGCTCCGCCTTGCACGGGTGCAGAACTGCGGGATCCGTGAGCCCAATGTCATTGTCCCGGAGTCCGCCCACTTCTCGTTCAAGAAAGCCTGCGATATGCTCAGCCTGGAGATCCGGCCGGCCCCCCTTGGCAGGGACTTCCGGATGGATGCTGATGCGGCGGCCGGGCTCATCGACAAAAACACCATTGGCCTTATCGGGATCGCCGGGACTACCGAGTATGGGATGGTCGACCCCATTGCCGGGCTGGCGAAGATCGCGGTCCAGCACGACCTCTTCTTCCACGTGGATGCGGCATTCGGCGGCATGGTGATCCCGTTCCTCGACCGCCCGGCCCCCTTCGACTTCTCGCTTGCTGGCGTCACGACCATCGCCGTGGACCCGCACAAGATGGGCATGAGCACCATCCCGTGCGGCTGCCTCATCACCCGTGACCCGCACCTGCTCGATTCCCTCAACATCGACACGCCCTACCTGACCGTGAAGCAGGAGTACACCCTTGCCGGCACACGGCCCGGGGCACCGGTGGCCGGGGCGCTTGCGGTCCTCGACTACCTCGGGACTGAAGGGATGAAGGCAGTGGTGGCCGGATGCATGAAGAACACGGAGCGGCTCATCGCGGGTATGGAAACCCTCGGGTATGCCCGCGCAGCAACCCCTGACCTCAATGTCGCGACATTCTCTTGTGAAAAGGACGCCGTGCCTGTCCCGTGGAGGGTGTCCTGGACACGGCAGAACCACCTCCGTGCGGTCTGTATGCCGCACGTCCACGCCGGCAGGGTCGAGGCCTTCCTCCTTGCCATGCAGGAACACAAAAAACGGTGAAGACTATGCTTGACAGACTCGTTGAATCGCTTGAAACCTGCCCGATGGTGAAACGCGGGGAATACAATTACTTCATCCACCCGATCACCGATGGCGTACCGATTGTCGACCCCGCTCTCCTCCGCGACGTGGCTGCGGCCATGATCAAGGTCATGGACTTAAACAACGTGGACAAGATCGTGGTCGTCGAGGCCATGGGGATCCACATCGGGTCCGTCCTCTCTACCATGACCGATATCCCGATGACGGTAATGCGGAAGCGGGTGTACAGCCTCCCGCACGAGGTCCCGGTCCACCAGACGACTGGCTATTCGAAGGGCGAACTGTACTTAAACGGCGTGTACAAGGGCGACCGTGTTGTCATCATCGACGATGTCGTGAGCACGGGCGGCACGATGAAAGCTCTCCTCGCGGCGCTGGAGATTGCGGGTGCCGAAGTCGTGGATGTCTGCATCGCGATCCAGCGGGGCGACCCCGACATCGGCCGGCCCTACAAGTCCCTCGTGAAGATCGAGGTTGACGAGCGGGTCCATGTTATCAAGCGATATATCTGAACTCACCCGGGAACTAAAGAAGAGGGGGGCCCGCCGGGTCGCCCTCCAGTTCCCGGAAGGACTGAAGCGGAAAGCAGCGGGGTACGCAGCAGCGCTCAGGGAGGCAGGATTCGACGTCATTGTCAGCGGCGACCCGTGTTACGGCGCCTGCGACCTTGCGCTCGATACTCTTAACCACGCTGACGTGCTCGTCCATGTCGGGCACACCCCGGTCGACCACCAGGACCGGGTCATCTTCCTCCCGTATTCCGTGGACTTCGATGTCACAATCCTCCAAAAAGCCCTCCCGCTCCTGAAGGAAAAGACCGTCGGCCTTGTCACCACCGTTCAGCACGTCCACCTTATCCCGGCCATGGAGGAGTATCTCCGTTCGCAGGGTATCGAAGCCCGGGTGGCGGAGGGAAAGGGAAGGACTCCCTGCCGGGGCCAGGTGCTCGGCTGCTCATTCTCCACGGCAAAGGATACAGGTGCGGATGAGATCCTTTACGTGGGCACCGGCCTCTTCCACCCCATCGGGATCGCGCTCTCCACAAAGAAACGGGTCGTGGCCCTCGATCCGCTCTCGGGGATTTGTTCGGAAGTGAGCGGCGAGACCCTGCTCCGCAAGCGGTTTGCCATTATTGAGAAGGCTAAGGCGGCAAAAAGCACCGCGATCATCCTCAGCACCAAGTCAGGGCAGGCCAGGAAGGAGCTTGCAGAGCAGCTTGTGGCCCTCTCCCCAGGCGCCGTCATCGTCACAATGAAAGAGGTCAGCCCGGACGAGCTCACGAACCTTGGCTTTGGCTGTTACGTGAATACCGCCTGCCCCCGGCTTGCTTACGACGACCAGGTGCGGTTCCCGGTCCCCGTCCTCTCGCCGCAGGAGTTTGAGATCGTCTGCGGGAAGCGGAGCTGGGACGAGTACGCAATCGATGAGATCCCATGAAACTGAAGCAGCTCGAGATGGCCCTCCAGCGCCTGCACGGGTTTCCCCGCCCGAAGGTCGCACTTGAGCAATACCAGACGCCGGCACCCCTTGCCGCGAGGCTCCTCTACCACGCCCTGATGAAAGGGGATATTGAAGAGAAACGGGTCGTTGACCTCGGGTGCGGCACCGGCATGCTTGCCATCGGGGCATCCCTGCTCGGGGCTGAAACGGTCACGGGATTCGACATCGACGAGGGGGGTCTTGCCGTGGCACGGGAGAATGCCCGGCTCCTGGATGCCGAAGTCACGTTCCTCCCAGCCGACCTCCGGAAAGGGGGCTGCGAGGACCAGATCGGCGCATGCGACACGGTTGTCATGAACCCCCCGTTCGGTGCACAGAAGGCGCACGCGGACCGGCCGTTCATCGACTGCGCCCTTTCTATCGCGGACGTTACTTACAGCATCTTTAATGCGGGATCCATCCCATTTGTTGAAGCATACACTGCACAACGGGCAGAGGTCACCGAGAAGATCGGCGGAGCGTTCCCGATTAAACGCACCTTTGCCTTCCACACAAAAGACGTGCAGGAGATCGAGGTCGAGATCCTACGGCTGAAACGGACTGTGTAACCCCACCCCGCAGCGTGAAGAACACTATCACGGGACTTGCCGCTGCCCACATGATCACCGACATCTACATGCCGGTGCTCCCCGCGATCCTGCCGCTCCTGATTGCAGAGAACGGTTACTCTTACCTCACCGCAGGGCTGCTCGTTACAGCCTACAACGTTACGTCCTCGTTCACCCAGCCAGCCATCGGCTGGCTCTCCGACAAGCGCGGCCTGACCATCAGCGTGAGTATCAGTCTCTTCATCAGCGCTGTTTTCGTTGCCCTCATGGGTGTCGTGCACAACTATTACCTGGTGATGGCCTTTGCAGTCCTTGCCGCCCTGGGCCATGCCTGCTTCCACCCGACCGCGCTCAGTCTTGTAAGCCGGCTCTGCTCTGCCGAGAACCGGGGCAGGATCACCTCGTACTTCGTGGTCGGGGGCAACCTCGGCTACGCCATCGGCCCGGTACTGGCCGGGGTCCTTGTCTGGGGGTTCGGGCTGCCCGGGCTGGTGCTCCTCATCATCCCCGCCCTTATCATGGTATTTGTTCTCCGGCGCCTCCTGCCCGGGGGAATGGCAGCAGTACGCGAAGCCCATGCCACTCCCCTTCACAAGGTTGCCGATGTGCCGTCGAAATGGCCGTTTGTCATCCTGATGGTGGCGTCCATCCTCCGGGCGTGGGCAGTCTTTGCGGCCATCACCTATCTCCCGATGTATCTTGTTTCGGAGGGGTACAGCCTCGTTGTGGCAAGCACCGTCCTGACCCTGATGCTCCTGACAGGAGTCGCCGGGCAGGTTGCCGGCGGGCACATCTCCGACCGGGTCGGGAGAAAAGAGTTCATGGTCTTTGCCCTTGCAGGAGCGGTGCCGCTCTTCTACCTCTTCTTTGCATCATCGGGCATCCTGCAGCTTATCATCCTCCTCTGCTTCGGGTTCTGCCTCTGGTCCACTTTTGCGGTGGCTGTGGCCATGTCGCACGAGCTCCTGCCCGGCAATGTCGGGCTTGCCTCCGGTGTGATGCTCGGCCTTGCCATCGGCTTTGGGGGCCTTGGCGTAGCCGTCAACGGCATGATCGCTGACACGTACTCGCTTACAGCAGCGATCGGGACGATTCCCCTGCCCATCATCGGGGCGGTGATCCTGATGGCGCTCCTGCCCTACCCGTGGAAGACGCTGGGGAAGAAACGAGGACACAGCACCGGTACCTGATGCAACAGGCTTATATCATCCCGGAAAAAACGTGATGTGAGGTAAAAAACATGGACAAAGTTGGAGTCATTGCACTGATCATCGGGATCATCCTGTGTGCTCTCGGCGTGTATGGGATCTGGGCATTCCTGCCGGAAGTCATCTACGTGATCAAGGGTCTGGCCGGCATCGTCGTGCTGCTCTTTGGCCTGATGCTTGCCATCTTCGGTATCCTTATCGTAAAGGACTAAAAACCGGACAAAACTGTTTTTTTCAGACCTTTACCACAAGGCACTGCGACCCGGCAGTCTCCAGAACGGGTTCGGTCCTGCCTTCGAAGAAATCATCGAACGCCTTCTTGACACCGGGCGCCGTGATGTAGTCATGGGAGATGATGATCCCGCCCTGGCTCATGCGGGGGTAGAAGAACTCAAGGCTCTGTTTCGTGCTCTCGTAACAGTCCACATCCAGGTTGACGAGAGAGAAGTGCTTGTCCTTCACCGGCCCTGCGGTATCGGGAAAGATCCCCTTGTAGAAGTGGACATTCCTGCTCTCCTTGAGGTAGTCCCGGACACTCTCGAAGGACGCGGCAAATTTACCCTCGTAGAACGGCCAGACCATATCGATCTCGTCTACCTGGGGCAGCCCCTCGAACGTGTCAAAGAGGTGGAGGGCCTTCTCCCCCTTGGCCGAACAGATGATCTTTGCCGAGCCCCCGCGGTAGACCCCCACCTCGGCAATGTCCCCCGGGACCTTCTGGGTGGTCTTCACTGCCATGTAGATATGGTACGCCTCGATGTCCTCCAAGAGAAGCTCGGTCTCCTTGCGTATCTTCCGGAGGTTCTTTGCAAACTCCTTTCTCCGGTCGCAGCCATAGTGGGAGAGACGGCCGCGGTTGGCGATATCGTTTCCCATGAAAGGCTCGAAAAAGACGGCTTTCCGGAACTTCAGGAGGTACCTGCTGGGGATGACAGAATCAACAACCGAATAGATCTGTTTCTTCTGGGGCAGGCGCATGTCTTATTCAATTCGTCGTTCTGCAATTTATATCTCTGGTGAAAAAAGAGATGGGGATGGGGGCGACATGAGGATCAGGGCTTTTTGGGGATTTCCGCAAGACCGGGTTTTGGGCTTTCGGCTTCCAGGTCCAGCTCGTCCAAGAACGGCATGAGGCAGGTAACGAACGGTTCAGGACTGACGTTGTCGTCTCCGCGGCGTTCCCCGGTTGCAACGATCTCGACCATGAGCGGGAACTCTTCGAGCGTCTGCTCGAACGAGGGATCGTTCTCCCTTGTGAACCGGAGGAAGCTCTCCACGAGGATTACCGGGCGTTCATACTCGGGAACTCCTGCATACTCGGCAAGAACGGATTCGAGCGGTTGTCCCCGGGCCAGATCCTCCTCAAAGAAGAGCCAGATGGAGACCCCGTAGTTGTCTTCAATGCTTGCGCATTTGCGGATATCGACCGTTGTTCCGGGGATGAGGCCGAGGCGCCCGAGTTTTTCTGTTGGTGTTGTTCCGGGAACGGCAGCCCACGCGGCGGGTTTCAGCATTGCAGTACATGGAGCGGCCATAGGTGTAAAGATAACGATAATGGCAGCGGGATGTGGCAGGGCCGGACAAAGGATTAAAGAGGAGGGATGAACACGAAAAAAGGGTCGCTCCCTGCCATACTTGTTCAGGAGAGAGAAGCCAAGTCGAAGAGTGCTTTCGCACTCTTCTCATTGACTTCTCGTTGATTGGGGGAATTATTCCCGCCCGAACTTGTTCAGGAGAGAGAAGCCAACACCGAAGAACAGCACCGCGGCTACCGGCCAGACCGACCAGGTGATCCTGCCGTTCATCATGAAGTCCATACCAAGGAGAAAGACCGAGATGAGCAGCATCACGGCAATGCCGTACCACCACTTCTTCCCACCGGTTCCAGAGCACCCGCAATCCATCATACTCATAGTATCATGAGATAATGGGGGCATATGAATAAAAAAGGAGCAGAAAGGATTGCTCTATTATCGTTCAGATGGTGCCGGGCCCGGCCTGTTTTGGGAGGAACGCATTCTGGATTGTGTCCCGGCTGAACGCGGAGGGGACGGTGCCGGTCTTTGCGTAGGTGTAGAGCGCGGTCACGAAGATGCCCTGCATTGCGGAGTAGACAACAGCGAGGACCACGATCATGAGGAGGAAGAGGGCAAGGGCTGCGTAAAAGAGGAGCTCGATGCCGAGGAAGAGTGTCCCGAGGACACAGAGCCCGCCGAGAACTCCGATCACGACAAACACGACGGCCATCCCGCCGGCCCCGACAATGCTCTCGCCCCACGTCTTCTTGATCAGGCCAAACGACTCCGTTATCGACGCAAAGACACCCTTGTCTTCGATAACGAGCACCGGGACCACGAAGAACGTGACCAGCGCCCATGCGCCACCGATTACGGAGAAGACAATCTGGCCGATGAAACCCGAGCGTTCTTCCAGAAGGTGGAGGACAAGACCGACCGTTGCAGAAATAACGGCCCAGCCAGCGATTGCGGGGATGTGCGTTGCTGCGGCGGAGAGCCCCTCTCCAACGGACAGGTCCCTGCCGTTCAGCTTCGCGTTCACACACGTGATCAGGGCCGTATTGAAGAAGATGACGACAAAGTAACTCACCACGTAGAAGAGAAAGAGGAGCCCGTAGTATACGAGCGGACCGACCTGTGCCTTTCCCATAAGTGCCCCGGAGAAGAGGAGCGGGAGAATGAAGGTGAGCACGACAAGAATCGTAACAATTCCCGAGAGGATGGGAAATACGAGCAGTTTTTTGTCGTCCATCAGGATATTCCAGCTTGTCTTCACAAGCCCGATACTTCTGCCGATGCTTTCAAACATAGGATCAGCGTGGTCGCGGGAACGAGATGAAGATTGCGAGGAGATCCAATGAAAAAGAGGTTTTTGCCGGGGAGCGCGCAGGGTTAATGCCGGCGGCGCATCCAGACGATGCCGGCAATGGCGGATGCGAGGATCCCGATCCCTGCGGAGAACGCCGGCGACCGGGTCACAGCAGGGGAG
>NZ_PIZH01000057.1 GCF_002835825.1 Methanoregula sp.
GGGTTTTACCGAATGTTCTCCTCCGCCCGATGAACTCGGCCCAACACTCCCGTCCCAGCCCGGTGATGAGCTGGTAGGTGACAAGATAGGCATCATGGCCTTCCATCACCTGGGAAAAGTCGCGGAGCACCGCAGGCCGGAAGGCGGGAGCGATAAATTCCAGAATGTTCTTCTTCCCGATAAAGGCCGGGTAGTCCGCCGCCTCGACAATGCGGCCGGCAGCTGCATTCGAAAAGAGCAAAATTCCCGAAAAGTCCGTGATCACAATGCCGTCAAGCGAACTTTCGACCAGTACCCGGAACTTCTCCTCGCTTTCCCTGAGCGTCTGCTCCTGGACAGCCAGCGCCTCATAGTTCGAACGAAGTTCCTCTTCGGTGGCGCTCAACTGCTCGTAATTCTGCCGGAGTTCTTCTTCTGTCTGGGCAATCTGCTCGTACGCGTTATGGAGTTCCGTATTACTCTGGAGCAGCTCCATCTCTGCTTTTTTCCGCTCCGTGATATCGGTCCCCATCGCAATGGTGGCAACCGGGGTGACGCCGTCATCTGCATAGATGTTTGCCGAGTTCCAGAGCACGGTCCGGGTGGCGCCATGGATGGTCTTGACCGGAACTTCGACACCCTCCCATTTCTCGCCAAAAAGGGCACGACACATGAGATCGAGGGAACCCTTGCGCGATTCATCGGGGAAGAGGACATCGAAGTCACGCCCCAGCACATTTGATTCGGTAAAACCGGTCAGTTTCTCAAACGCCTTGTTGAACCCGGTGATCCGCGAGTTGACGTCCCATGTCACGATCGGATTTGCCGCGTACGAGATGAGATTGGAGAGGTAGGTGTTGGTCTCCGCAAGCTTCTTCTCGCGCTCAAGGAGAGCCTGCTCTTTTTTGCTGAGTGCCTCGTAATTCTGGCGGAGTTCCTCTTCAACAACGGTCAGTTTCTCATAGGCCTTCTTCAGGTTATCCGTTGCCTGTTTCCGCTCGGTATTGTCAAGGAACGTCTCGAGCAGACACTCCCGGCCGTGGAAAGTGAACGGGACCACGTACTTGATGATATCGCGCTTCCCGCCATCCGCCGTCAGGAGGATGCGCTCGGCGTTGTCCGCCTCCTGGTGCAGGTCCGTGATCGGGCACCGGCCCTGTTCTGCCGGGCAGATGAACTGGTGGCAGACCCTGCCAACGATCTGGTCCTTTGACCTCCCCATCATCTGTTCAGCTGCCGGGTTCAGGTCGAGGATCTCGTGGGTTTTTCCATCGACGATAAGAATTCCCCCCTGCACCGAGGCATAGATCCGTTCAAGGTAATCCCGGCTTTCCGTTAAGGATCGCTCTGCCTGTTTTGTCCGGACTGCCTGCCGTATTTTGTGGGCAAGCTCGGCGAACTGCGCGTCAGGATCGCCACCTTTCTGGAGGTAGAAATCCGCCCCGTTGTTGAGGGCCTGGATAACCACTTCCTCGCGGCCCTTCCCGGTGAAAAGGATGAAGGGGATTATCGGGAACCGCTCGCGGACAGCCTGCAAGAACCGGATCCCGTCCAGTTCATCCATCTGGTAATCCGAGACAATAGCGTCATACTGCTCCTTCTGGAGAAGATCCAGCGCGGCCTTCGGCGAGACGATGGGCGTAACCGAAAAATCGCCGCTCTCCTCAAGAAAGAGTTTCCCTATCTCAAGCAGGTCGCTCTCATCATCAACATAGAGAACGCGAATGCTGTCCGGCATTAGTACTCCATCTCTCCTGTGTAGTATATCCCTTTCGCTGCCGGCGATCCGTGCGCCCATTCAGGGATGAATTGCTCGGAAATCTCCCGTTGTCCGATAGTAGCTGGGGAAAAAATGTACGGGGGGTCATGATGCGCTCTGCACCATGGGATGTGCCCGTCAGAGGAGCCCGTGCCGCGCTTTCATCTCCTGCCACCCGGGCTCGCTCATCAGGACGCCAAGCCCGTGATTGATCGTTGCCTGCAGGGGAGTGTCACTGTTCCGGATCGCAACCGCATACGTGTCCTCATCCATGGTATTCCCGATGATGACCAGCGGTTTTCCCCTGACCGCCCGGGCCTGCGTAGGAGCCTGGACGAGGGTGGCGTCAACAGTGCCGTTCACAAGAGCGCCCGTCACGCCGGAGATATCCTTGTACAGGGAGAGGTTTGCCTCCGGCATCCTGCCGGTTTCGACAAGGTTCACTTCAACCCATTCCTGCTCGGTCGACCCTGCCTGGGCACCGATCCGGATCTTTCCGCTGGTGAAGTCCTCCATCGTGAACCCGGATCCCTCGCGGACGGCAATGCTCCGGGTCACGCGGTAGTACGGGACCGAGAAGTGCACCAGGGCGCTCCGTTCCGGCGAGACGGTCATCCCCGACCAGATCATATCGATCTTCCTGCTCTCAAGGGAGGAGATTGCGCTGTCCCAGGGAATTGCCACGAAGGTTACATCGAATCCTTCGATCTCCGCAACCCGGCGGGCGGCATCGATGTCAAAGCCGGAGAAGTTCCCGGTGCTGTCCTGCACCGAGAAGGGCGGGAAGTCTGCATCGACACCGATAACGTAGTGCGGGGGGGTCTCCTGCGGGATCAGGGTCGTCACCGGTGCCGTGCTGTGCGGGGCAGAGGTGCACCCGGCAGCAGCAATGCATCCGATAACAAGGAGGAGGATGAGGGGGATGGCGATCTTCATGTACTGAAAAACGCAGGCCGGAAATTTATGTATTTGGTACCGGAAAAAATGTGACGAGGAAAAGCAGCCACGAAGGAGCCGGGACAACAGGGCACTGGCGGCGTTACTATTTCGCGGTCTTCCGGTCCTTCTCACGGTAGCCTTCGAGCAGCACGGTCATGATATTCTTGACCGGCCTGTCGGTGTGGCCGGCAATGTGGAACTCGCAGAACGGGCAGGAGGTTATGACGATCTCCGCGCCGGTCTTGCTGATCTCATCGCCCCGCCTCTTCCCGAGCGCTGCCGCTTCGTCCGGGTTCCCGGACCGGACCCCGCCCCCCGAGCCGCAGCAGATGGCCGGCATTTCCACGAGGTCGACAACCTGCCGGATCAGCTGCCGGGGCTCCACCTTCACGCCCTGCCCCCGCATCAGGTGGCAGGGATCGTGGTAGGTCGCCTTAATGGGGAGTATTGCCGGGGGTTCGATGCCGTATTTTGTGAGGAGCTCGTTGATGTCGATGACCGTAAAGGGTGTCTCGTAATCGTGCTTGAGCGTGCTGCCGCAGCCGGCGCACATGGTGAGCACGGTGTCGATCTTCCGTGACGTGAAGGTCTCAATGTTCCGCCGTTTCAGCTCGTCGATATACGCAAGTTGCCCGGTCCGGATCAGTGGCGAACCGCAGCAGACCTGCTCTTTGGGGATGATGACCCGGATACCGTTCCGCTTCAGCACTTCCATGGCATCGAGGGCGGACTGTTGCTGCCGGAGGTTGTACACGCAGCCGATGAAGAGCCCGACCGTTGCCTTCACGGGGCCGTCCGGTTCGATGACATCGGGAACTTTTTCCAGGAACGATTCTGATGTCCGGGGAATGCTTCTTCCCGTCTCCTGCACCATGGCTGCCACTTCCTTGTGCCGGGGCAGCGTGAACCCGCGCCGGTTTGCATGGGCCCGGAGTTTTTCGATCGCCTTTGCCGGTGTCTGGATCTCTTTTGGGCAGACCTTCCAGCAGGCCTGGCAGGTGGTGCAGGTGAAGAGCCCGTCACGGACCGCATCGCTGATCCGGTCGCCGCTGTCGCGGGGATCAAGGGCAAGCCGCATCTCCTGCCGCATTGCTGTCGGGCCGATGAATTTCGTGACATCGACAGCAGGGCAGACGGAGACGCAGGACAGGCATTCGATGCAGTCCTTCAAGGGCTTCATCGCTTCGATATCCGCCTTCTTCGGCATCACGATCTCCGTTTTTGGCACAAGGGACGCGATCTGCTCAAGCCGGGGCACAAGGTCCGTCACGAGGTCTTTTTTCACGTCGAGGTTCAGCGGCTCGACCTTCATGTTGTCTGTCGCCTCTTCCATGCAGGCCAGCACCGGCTCGCCGTTCACCCGCACGGCGCACGAGCCGCACTGCCCCGATGCGCAGGACCAGCGGTACGAGAGCGTGGGATCAATGGAGTCGTGGATCGCATGCAGCACGTTGAGGACACGGGCGCCGTTGTTGACTTTCACCTGGTAGGTTACGTACCGGGGCTCCTTGTCTACGTCCGGATCGAACCGGCGGACCGTAACCGTCAGCTCCTTCATGCCTTTGCCTCCTTTGTCTCGATCCCCTGGCGGGTGAGCGAGACGAACGTGTGCCCGAAGGGTGAGTGCTCCGGCTCGTGGGTCTTTGCAACGTCCGTCCTCACATGGGCCCCGCGTGACTCCGTGCGGAGCAGGGCGGACCGGCAGATGAGCGAGGCTGTCAGGCACATGTTCTGGACAATGCAGCACTCGGCGAGGTTGCGTGCCGACGCGGCCTTCAGGTTCACGGTCTGGAGATGCCGGATCGTGTGCAGCGTCTCCTCGAGAGCGATCGAAGTCCGGAAGATCCCGGCTCCTTCCCACATCGCGAGCTGGAGCTGCCTCTTCACCTGCGCCGGGTTCGTGCTGCCCGAGAGGAATGCATCGAGCCGTTTGCGGCAGGCATCCACCTGCCGTTCGTCCACGGCCTTCTTCCGCACCGGGGCTTTGCCGGCCGCTTCCCCGGCCCGCTTTCCGAAGACCTGGGTCTCAGCAAGGGCATTGCCGCCAAGCCGGTTTGCGCCGTGCACGCCGCCCGAGACCTCGCCACAGGCAAAGAGGCCATGGAGCGTTGTCCGGCATTCGGGCGTGATCCTGAGGCCGCCCATGATGTGGTGGGCGGTTGGGGCAACCTCCATGGGTGTCGTGCGGATGTCTACACCGAATTTTAAAAACTGCTCGAGCATCACCGGAAGACGTGTTTCGATATGTTCGCGGGAGAGGTGCGTGACATCGAGGTACACCCCGCCGTTCTTCGTGCCCCGGCCTTTGAGGATCTCGGTTGCGATGGCCCGTGCCACCACGTCGCGGGTGGAGAGTTCCATCCGTGCCGGGTCATAGGCCTTCATGAACCGCTCGCCGTTTGCGTTCTTTAAGACCCCGCCCTCGCCCCGGACCGCCTCGGTCACGAGCCGGCCCCGGGCATCGTAGGGGATGATCGCACCGGTCGGGTGGAACTGGACCATCTCCATGTCAATCAGCTCCGCACCGGCCCGGTACCCCATCGCGTACCCGTCGCCCGTGCCGCTCGACGAATTGGTGGATATGTCGTACACTCTCGTCCCGCCGCCCGTTGCAAGGACCGTGCTGTCCGCTTTCATGACAACAATATTGCCCTTTTCGTCAAGCGCCAGTGCCCCGATGACCACGTCGCCTTCTTTTAAGAGATCGATGACGGTGTATTCGTTCAGGACCGTGACGTTTTTTGCGTGCTCCATCACGTACGAGAGCCGGTCCACCAGCGTCATCATCATCTCGTGGCCGGTCCGGTCGCCCGCATAACAGGTCCGGGGGAACCGCTGGCCCCCGAACGGCCGCTGGGCAACTTCATCCGTGTCCGTGAAGTCGAAAACGGCCCCCCACTTCACGAGATCGCCCATCCTCATGGGGGCTTCCCGTGTCAGGATATCCGCAAGCTGCGGGTCATTTAAGAACGCCCCGCCCTTCATCGTGTCCTCAAAGTGGCCCCCGCAGGTGTCCACGTCCCGGAGCACCGCGTTATACCCGCCTTCCGCCATCGTGGTGCACCCTCCCTTGCCCACGATGGTCTTGGAGATGAGCACCGTCTCCCCGTACTGCGAAGCCTCTATCGCGGCACGTACTCCTGCACCGCCGCTGCCGATCACCAGAACGTGGCAGCCCACGACCTCATCTGCACGCATCTTATTACAGATTGGATCGTATAGTAAGATAAATAAATAGCAAAAGGCACGAGTGAGCGAGAGCATGAAACTCTTAATGAAATTCGGCGGGACATCCGTTGCCGATGCACAATGCATAGGAAAGGTTGTCGATATCTTAGAAAAACACCACAAAGCGGGAGACGAACTTGCCGTGGTCGTATCGGCCCAGCGTGGCGTGACCGACCAGCTCATCGAGGTCGCGACCGCCCTCCCGACGGCTAAGGACAACAGCGCAATCGCCCCGCTGATCCAGTCGCTCTCAAAGCGGCACATCACGACTCTCGAAGGCGCCGCACCCGACCATATCGCGGAAGTCGGGGCAGCGATGGAGGAGAACCTCATCCGGCTCGAGAACATCTTAAATGCGATCTACAACCTGCGGGAACTCACTCCCCGCTCGAAGGACTACATCATCTCGTTCGGTGAACGGCTCCTCGCCCCCATCCTCTCCGCCGCGATACAGCAGCGGGGCATCCCCTCCTCGGTGATGGACGGCTGCGAGGCCGGTATCCTCACCACCCCCCAGCACGGCGAGTCCACTTCCCTGCCCGAGAGCGACGAGCGGATCAAGCGCCGGATCGGCCCGCTGCTCAAAAAAGAGATCCCGGTGATCATGGGCTTCATGGGCTGCACCCGCGAAGGGATCCTCACGACGCTCGGCCGGAGCGGTTCGGACTACTCGGCCTCCATCATCGGCGCCGGCATTGACGCGGACGAGATCTGGATCTGGACCGATGTGGACGGGATCATGACCTGCGACCCCCGTGTGATTAACGACGCCCGCGTCATGCCCTCGCTCTCGTACATCGAAGTGATGGAGCTCTCGTACTTCGGCGCAAAGGTCATGCACCCCCGCTCCATCGAGCCGGCGATGCGGAAGGGCATCCTCGTGCGGGTCAGGAACACTTTCAACCCGGCCCACCCCGGGACCGTCATTGTCCGCGATGGAAAGCGGGACCACCGCGTGGTAAAAGCCCTGACCTATATCGAGAAGGTGGCGGCCATCAATATCTGCGGCGCCCAGATGATCGGCAGGCCCGGCGTTGCAAAAGCGATCTTTTCCATCCTTGCCGATAACGAGGTGAACGTGATGATGATCTCGCAGGGCTCCTCTGAGGCAAACATCTCGCTCATCGTTGACGAGACGCACGTCTCCGCCGCGGTGAAAGCCCTTTCGGAACTGGCAAAGGAAGGGGTTGTCCGGCAGGTCTCCCACAATCACGATGTCTGTGCGGTTGCCGTTGTCGGGGCTGGCATGGCCGGGGCGCCCGGCACCGGCGGCCGGATCTTCACGGCGCTCGGCAAGGCCGGCGTCAACGTGATGATGATCTCACAGGGATCGAGCGAGGCGAATATCTCCTTTGTCGTGAGCCAGAGCGACGGGCCGCGTGCCTGCCGTGTGCTCCATGATGAGTTCAAGCTCTCGGAGGCAAGCGATGAGTAAGACTGTGGCAAAGAAGCCTGCGGCAAAGAAGATGACCGTAAAGAAGACGACGGTAAAGAAACCGGCAGGAAAACCGCTAGCAAAAAAGCCGGTTGCGAAGAAAATGCCGGTGAAGACAGCCCCGGCAAAGAGCGCCTATGCCAAGGCCGGCGTGGATATCGACCTTGAGGCAACGGCCATCAAGGCGTTGATCAAGAACCTGAAGCACCGGCGGAAGGGCAACTACACGATGATGGGCGGCGTCGGCCATTTCGCGGGGCTCATCGATTTCGGCCCGCTTGCCCTCGCCCTGACCACGGACGGCGTGGGCACCAAGATGCTCGTTGCCGACCAGCAGGAAGACTGGACAACGGTCGGCATCGACTGCATTGCGATGAACGTGAACGACCTCTATGTCATGAACATGGAGCCGGTCTCGTTCGTGGACTATATCGCGACCGACAAGCTCTCCATCGATAAAATGGCCCAGATCGGGAAGGGCCTGAACGAAGGCGCAAAACAGGCGAACATCGACATCGTTGGTGGCGAGACAGCATCGCTCCGCGGCCTCGTCCACGGCCTCGACCTTGCCGGCGCCTGCCTTGGCGTCCAGGACAAGAAGAAGATCATCACGGGCGAAAAGATCCGGCCCGGGAACAAAATCATCGGGATCCCCTCGACCGGCATCCACAGCAACGGCCTCTCGCTCGCCCGCCGGGTTGTCGAGAAGTACGGCAGCTACGATGAGAAGCTGAAGAACAAGAAAACTCTCGGCGCCGAGCTCCTCACCCCCACCCGGATCTACAGCGAAGTGCTGAAGGTCACCGCGAAGTGCACCGTGCACGGCATGTGCCACGTTACGGGTGGCGGCCTGCTGAACTTCAAACGCCTCTCGAAATACGGCTTTATCATCGACAACCCGATCAAGCCCCCCGAGGTTTTCGACTGGATCCAGAAGAAGGGCGACATCTCGGACGAGGAGATGTACCGCACGTTCAACATGGGCATGGGCTATGCGTATGTCGTGCCGGAGAAGAGCGTTGCGTGCGTGCTGAAGATGGTTCCCGGTGCTAAAGTGGGTGGCGAAGTTGTGAAGGAGCCGGGGTCGTGGCTCGGTGAGCTGGAGAGAAGGTAAGGTG
>NZ_PIZH01000058.1 GCF_002835825.1 Methanoregula sp.
AGGGTGGTGGTGAAAGGGACCGTGCACAGTGCGAAAGTAGGCGGAGGGGCCTGGGCATAAGAGATATGCGGCAAGGAAGGATCGGTGGTCGGGGAGCGGGAGGCCGAGAAGGGGAGGCGGGTGCGGACGGAGGGAGTACCAACCGGCCACTCCTAGCATTCCGCGGTATCGGCCCTTGCCGCGGCGCGGATCGAGGAGGCAGCACGGTGCGGGAAGGAAACAACCGTTCAGGTCAAGATGGCGAAGCTCCCAAGCGACATCAACCTGAAGGTCGATGAGTACGCGATGCGCTTCATCACCGACAGCAAAAAGAAAGTGGATGTGCGGGGACCGGTCTTCCTCTCGGTCCGTTCCACGATCCTTCCCTGATCTTTTTTACCCGTCCTGTAACAGAACGTCCCCTTCTGTCCGGAACCCGTAGTTCCCATGAGGGACTTTCATCTCGAACCGGGCGCCCTCTCCTTCAATACCGCATTCCCGTATCCGGATGCCGGTTATGGAGAGAATCTCGCGGATCAGGTACAGGCCAAGGCCGGTATTCTGGAAATATTCCCGCCGGAAGATCTTCTCCTTGACTCCTTCCGGGACACCCACGCCATTGTCCTCGTATACGATCAGGAGGCCATCGGGTTCTTCCCGCCAGGAGAGCCGGATCCTTGTCGCTGTCTTCCCGTGGCGGAGGGAGTTCTCCATGAGGTTGTAGAAGACCTTCTCGATGAGCGGGTCGGCATAGACACCGAGGTTCTCCAGCGAATACTCAACCGTGACACCGGCAAGGTTCAGCGAGGACTCAGCCTTTTTGACCAGCGCTTCAACGCTCTTCCACTGGGCGGCATTGCTCCCGATCTCCTGGTACTCCTTCGTAAAGATGATCTGGCCGCGGATGGTCTCGGCTGCATGGTACGCCTTGTCAAGGCATTCGCTGACCTTAGTATCCGTGCTGTCCAGCTTTGCGATCTCGAGGTAGCCGAATACCGCTGTGAGCTGGTTGAGGATGTCATGCCGGGTGATGGTGTTCATGACCCCGAGGTTCCGGTGGGCCTGCACAAGCGCGGTCTCGGCATTCTTCTGAGCGGTGATGTCCCGGCCCACTGCCTGGTATCCCGTGGGCTCCGGCAGGTCGGAGAAGATCGCCCGGTAACTCCACTGCTGCCAGAGCGTGGACCCGTCGGCTGCAAGCATGCGGGAGTCCATGGAACGCACCGGGTTCTCGCGGGTGAGTTCCTCTAACTGGGAGAAGAAGGTCTCCCGGTAATCCGGTGAGATACTGTCACGGATGTTCCGCCCCAGGATCACATCGCGCGGTTTTTTGAAGTAGGTGCAGTATGCCTCGTTGACAAAGACAATCGTGCCGTCTGGCAGGAAGCGGAAGATGAACTCCGACTGATCCTCAACGACATTCCGGTACTGCGTCTCCTGCTCCCGCAGGGCCTCTGCAAGCCGGTTCTGCTGGAGGGCCTGGCTGATGAAATGCTTTAAGACCATGAACTCTTTTGCCGGGTTGCGTCCCTTGAGCACGAAATGCGTTGCACCGGTGTTCAGGGCATTGATAACTGCCTTGTTGTCGGCCTTCTTTGCAAAGAAGATAAAGGGCGTGGAATTCTTCCGGCTGCGCCGTAGGGCTTCAAGAAAGGCCTGCCCGTTCGTCACCGGGAGCTGGTATTCCGCGATGATGATATCGAACCGCTGCGAGCGGAGCAGGTAATGGGCTTCCCGCGCTGAAGCAACCGAAGTTACACAGATCTCGCCGGAACTCTCAAAGTAATCCTTGAGGCTCTTCTGGAGCGCGGCATCGGGATCGATATGCAGGAGCGAGATCATAGGCCGGTTTAAGAGAGGGTTGGGTGCGGGATCAGAACAACGTTTTGCTGGTTCCCGATCGCCTTCGGGACGGGCGGAACCATCCCGTGAATCAGGCGCGTTCACGGATGAAGATCCGCCGGTGGATGATCCGCCAGGAGAGGATAAGCTGGACGATATCGGTGGGTGTGACAGTTTTCCTGCCCTCGAACATGGCAATGGGATGGACGCCGGTCTGGTACTCGATGGTCTTTTCGAGTTTATGGATCGTTTCGTAATTCATCTCGCCGTCAAAGGTCAGGGCCCGCATCCGGGCGCAGTCGACAAACTGCGTGGTGAACTCAATCAGGAAATCCCGCTCATGGAAGGAGAGGAGCGAGTACAGGTCTATGCTCAGGTCGATATCCGAGATTGTCTTTCGCATGCGGTTCTGCATGAGGGAGATGTTGTACACGTTCCGCTCCGGGCCGAGGTCCTTCCCGTACTTTGAGTGAGAGATGCGGATCACGGCATCGGCTTCGCAGCGCTGGGGCGCGATAAATTCCGCGTAATCCTTCTCGCGCCTGCGGATCTCTTCAGTGACCTGCTCATCGGAATAGCCACGGCGTTCCCTGTCACGAAGACGTTTCCAGGCATATTTCACCTCTTTTTCCGGGTCGACAAAGATCGAGAAGTCCATGAGTTCGCGAAGGCGCGGGGTGAATAGCGTGTGCAGGCCTTCGAGGATGAGGATATTCCGTGGTGCAAACGGGATGGGGGGATCGAATCTCCCGGTCTCATGGTTGTATACCGGTTTCTGGATTGATTGGCCCTGCCTGAGTCGGGCAATGTGATCCTCCAGCAGGCTGATGTTGTTGGCATCGGGGTGGAGTGGGGTGATGTCCCGCTGCTTCCGCTCTTCCCGGTCATATTTGTGGTAATCATCCAGCGTAATAGTAGAGACCAGGGCCGGGCCGAATATCTGCCGGATCGCGTTCGTGAACGTGGTCTTTCCTGACCCGCTGTCACCGGCAACACCAATGGTGAAGACAATGGGGGAGTGGGCAATCGTTTCCTTGAAGTTGATCTCGTGATCCATAGGCCTGTGTACCCTTGACATGCGGTACCGTATTAAAGGGTTGGAACCCAGCCCCTCGATATCTGTTCGAAAAACATAACATTATATTGCGGCGATTTCATTTAATGTTAGATTTAAATAACATTAATAACCATTAATGTTAGAAATAAATAACAGATGGGTTGAGAGGATGAAACCGAGAAACATGTACCGGATTATTATCGGGGCGTTGATGATCGTGAGCGGCCTTGTTCTTGCACTGGCAAGCCAGGGTGAAGCAATTGCCGGCACCATCATGCTCTGTGCCGGGCTGGCGTTCCTGATCACCGGGATTATCCGCCACCGGAAATATGGGGATGACCCGGAATCGGACGAGCGGTCGAAGAGGATCGGGGCGTACGGCCTCTCCTATGCCTGGCTGACCGGCCTCTTCTTCATGACCGCACTCTTCTGGCTGGACTATACCGGGCTTCTTATGCTCACAACCCAGAACGCGCTGGCCCTCTCGGTCGTAGTTCTTGCACTCTCTGCAGTAGTGTACCAAGCGTGGCTTTTCCGGAAAGGAGATGTGGATTAAGGTATTTAACAAGATGTGGGAGCGTGCATGAGGACAAGGATCAAAGAGTACCGGTCTCAGCTTTCCCTGACACAGGATGATCTTGCAAAAAAGGTCGGCGTGCGGAGGGAGACAATTGTCTTTCTGGAACAGGGGAAGTACAATCCCTCTTTAAAACTTGCCCACGAGGTTGCAAAGGCCCTGAATGCAACGATCGATGAGCTCTTCCTCTTCGATGACGAATCCGAGACGCCTGAGAGCCGAATCGTGCTGGTGGACTGACACTACCAGAATTAAGCGGCCTGAACTTCGCTCTTTCCAGCCGCGATGGGAGCATGATCTGCTTCCTCTGGCCCGTGGCTGAGCTCGCGGAGGATGCGTACCGTGGCATCCTTGTCCAGCGGCTGGTTGTCGTTTCCGCACTTGGGCGAATAGATGCATGACGGGCACCCGCTCTCGCACCGGCAGTCGCGGACCAGTTCGTGCGCTGCGGTGAAAAGTTCGGGGAGGAGCCCGAAGGCTTTCTCGGCAAGCCCGATTCCCCCCTCGTACCCGTCATAGACAAAGACCACGGGCTCTCCCTTCTCCCCAAATGATGGTGATGAGAGCCCCCCGATATCCCAGCGGTCGCACATCACATATAGCGGCATGAGCGCGATTGTCGCGTGCTCAACACCATGCAGGCCCCCTCCAAGATCGCCACCACATTTTGTAACAGTCAGTTCAACGGATTCCTGCGGGATGAACCAGAAGGCTTTTGTCCGGAAGGTCAGGGGCGGGAGCGTGAGAGGCTCAAGGCCGATGATCGTGTCGCCGCGTTTTATCTTGTAACCCGTGTACTGCTCCGTCACTTCCACTTCGCCAAAGAAGCACGGGGTGTTGTTGACCGTCCGGGTCTCCAGCGTCCCGATGATGGAGATGTCGATCTCTTTTTGCGGCTGCGTGTAATAATCGACATCTGTTTCCGTAACCCGGATTGTGTGGGTGTCGAGGTCCATCTCGTTGACCACGTACGTCTCGCCCTGGTGGAGCATGATCGCGCCCTTGTGCGCTTCGCGGTAGGCCTGCCCGCGATCCATAGTCTCGAGGAGCCTGCCATGGCACATGACACGGAAGGACTCGCCGGGTACGCCGTCCAGCCGGACTACATCGGCTGCCCTCCCGCGGCCAGCATAGACCCACCCGCGGATCGTTTTCCGGAGGAGCCCCGCTGCCCCGAGGTCCGGCAGGAGACACGACAGGGGTTCCCCGAAGAATGCGCTATCGCGGTCCTCGCGCAGGGGGAGCTCGGCAGCAGCGCAGATCAGGTGCCCGGAGACGATATAGGGATTTCCGGTATCGATGATCGCCAGTTCGTGCGGGCGGGAGAAGAACTGCTCCGGGTGGTGCATGAAATACTGGTCGAGCGGGTCTGCCTGCGCAACGAGAAGGGCAAGGGATTCGCCCCCTTTCCTTCCGGCACGCCCGGCCTGCTGGCGGGTGGACATCATGGTGCCGGGATAGCCGGAGATGATAACGGCGTCGAGGGAACCCACATCGATCCCGAGCTCGAGGGCATTGGTCGAGACAACACCTTTCCGGGTACCTTCCTTGAGCTGTCGCTCGATCACCCGCCGCTCTTCCGGCAGGTATCCCGCGCGATACACGGAGATCGCGTCAGCAAGTTTCTGGGATATGCGCCGGGCATCGTCCCGCGACCAGACCGTCACCAGCTCCGCCATCTTGCGCGACCCGGTGAAACAGAGTGTCTGGAGATTCTCTTTCACGCAGGAGACCAGGATGTCCTTGGTTTCCTGGTGAACGGAGCGTTCGCTGATCCCGTTGTAAAACGGGTTGAAGAGGACAAAATTCCGCCTGCCATGGGGCGCCCCGTCAGTATCGACCAGCACACACTCCTGCCCGGTAAGGGCATGTGCAAACTCCACGGGGTTTGCCAGCGTTGCCGTTGACAGGATAAACTGCGGCCTTGCACCGTAGTGCCGGCAGAGGCGGAGGAGGCGGCGTATCACGAACGCGATATGTGAACCGAAGACCCCCCGGTACCGGTGAGCTTCGTCAATGACGATATAATCCAGGTTCGAGAGGAACGGCTGCCACTTGGCATGCCAGGAGAGAACGTGGTGTATTTCGTGGGGATTGGAGATGATCACGCGCGAGTGTTCACGGATCGCGGCCCGCTTTGACTGGGGGGTGTCGCCATCGTAGACCGCCACTCTTGCTGTAATCCCCGTGTACTGCGCCATCTGTTCGAGTGACAGGAGCTGGTCATTTGCGAGCGCTTTGGTCGGGTACAGGTACAGGGCGCGGGCGTCGGGATCCTGTTCAAGATGGCAGAATACCGGAAGATTGAACGCAAGGGTCTTGCCGCTGGCGGTTGCGGTGGTAAGGATGACATTTTGTCCGGCCCGGGCATGGTTTATCGTCTCGCACTGATGCGAGTAGAGCCGGATCCCGCACTGGTCAAGATAGGATTCAAGGGCCGGTGAAAGCGGGGCGTCAAGCGAGCCATAGTGCGGGGGTTCCGGTACAGATACCTGACGGTGGACACAGCGTGCCCGGAAGACCGGGTTGGTATCGAGAAGACGGAGAAGATCAGCTACCGCCATGTGCCACCTCCAGCAGGTAGGTGAAGAGGCGGGCCAGCGAGACAACATCCTGACGGTTGTGTTCCACGATGGGGACAAGGGGGCCGGAGTTGCCGGACCGGAGATAGCTCTCGTAGAATTCCGGGACCATCTGCCCTGGGACATCGTCTTCCCTGATCACATTCAGGATCTCGCGTTCAAGAGCCGCAAGCCGCAGAGAGGGGAACTGGCCTTTCCACCGGCGCCGGCTGAAATGGAGAACATCGAAGTGGGGGATGGTGGCCGGATAGCCAAGACCATAGTACGCGAGGCGGTCCATAAGATAGGGGAAATCGAAGGATTTGCCATTGAACGTGACAAGGGCCGGCCGGTCTCCGGACACGTGATCCATCGTCGCGATTAGCGCTGCCTGCTCTTCGGCAATATCGCGCAGGAGATACTGGTGGACGATAAGGTGCCCGCGTTCGATAACACCAATACCGAAGAGGATGATGGGACGGGAGAAAAGGCCAAGCGTCTCGATATCCAGGAATACAAAATCTTCCGGCTCATGGAGAGTTGCTGCACCCAGGACCGATGGATGGGACCGGGAGTGTCGGCTGCCGGCAAGGTCCATGATGGATGAACTGTCACCTCCAGTGATACAGGAAAGGACGGTTTTTGCCTGCTGCCGGAAACAGGGATGCTCCAAGAGGTCGGGAATGGAGTGATAGCCCCGCGCATTGAGCCGTTTTTGGATCGCGGGGCCGATGCCATGAACAAGAGTCAGGTCTCCAAGAAGACGAGTTCTCAACTGTTCGCTGTCCAGCGGAAGAAACGAATACTCCTGCCGGGATTCCAGGGAAAAACAGGTACCCCCCTCGTTGGTAATCTCCCTGCCGCGGAAGACTGTGTCGAATGTCACTCCAGCATACCGGTCCAGGAGCGTATCGAGAAAAACACGGGCCCGGTCATATTCCGATGAGAAGATCACGGAGTCCGAGAAACCAGCCTCAAACGCATTCCCGTCGCGGACAATGGAATATTCCCGCATCGACTGCATCCGCTGCTGCCAGAGTGCGCCGATTCGAGAGGGGGCTGGTACGACAGACATCTTCTTGTTACTCCCTCGTAATAGGACGGTTTAAAGATCCGGGCGGGCGGTGTGAAAGTGTCGGGCGATCCCATGGACCCTAAAGAGACGTTTAATCTGCCGGGCGATTCAACACAAAACTACCAGCAAACGGCCGGGCCTCTTTTCCGGCCATGATAGAATGAACATAGATGGTCTGTTGATCGATCTCGATGGCGTGATTTACCAGGGGGGAAAGGCAATCCCCGGGGCCCGTACGACACTGGAATACCTGGAAAAACAGGATATTCCGTTTCGCTGTATCTCGAACACCACACGCAAATGCCGGCAGACGATCCAATCACAAGTGTCGGGTATGGGTATCGATGTTCCCCTGGAACATATCTTTACCCCGCCACTGGCAGCGGTCACTTACATGAGACAGAACAATAAAACACGGTTTCATCTCCTCGTGACAGGAGATGTGGACCGGGACTTTGCCGGAACGGGGGCGCATGTTTCACAATCCGCGGATTATGTAGTTGTTGGCGATGCCGGGGATAACGCCACCTATAACACAATCAATACCGCATTCCGGCTCCTCATGGATGGGGCAGAGCTCATAGCCCTTGAGAGAGACCGGTACTGGATGGCACAGGATGGCCTTGCACTCTCCGCGGGGCCGTTTGTCTCTGCACTTGAATACGCGACAGGAAAGACCGCGATCCTGGTGGGAAAGCCCTCGAAAACATTCTTTGATCTCGCACTTACGGATATGGCGCTTCCCCCGGGGCGGGTTGCGATGATCGGCGATGATCTCTTCACTGACGTGGGGGGCGCGAAGCAGGCAGGTATGACCGGGATTCTTGTAAGGACGGGAAAATTCCGGGAAGATCTTCTGCACAAATCCACAGTTGTACCGGATATGATTATCGGGTCAGTTGCTGACGTTCCGGATATCCTTGAAGGGTAATCATGGCGTCCCAGGGCAAGATAGCGAGATATCTCATCCCCCTCCTCCTCATTTTCCTGATTATTGCCATTGGTGTTACCCTCATCGTCAACCGCGACGGGGTTGTCCCCCCGCGTATCGAAGTACAGCAGACTTCCCTGCCACTTCCCTCATCAGATTACTCGTTTCCTTTCGGAAATATCACCATATCCCTTTCGGGATCCGTTGATCCTGCTGTCTATTACGGGGCAAAAGCGGCGAAGAAAGAGACCGTTGTGAGGGGGAACATCTCGGATTCCACCTGGATCCGGGAAACCTACCTGGCGATGATAAACGATCCCGCGCAGGACTCCTTTTACTCCTCCCTCATTGCCACATTCCGCTCAATACGGAGCCAGCAGCACCTTGATGATGATGAGTACCTTGAAC